>JALOSO010000023.1 GCA_025458385.1 Paracoccaceae bacterium
CTCCATCCCTGCCTGACCAATGTTCGCACGATCCTGAAATCGGAAAAGGCGCATGTCTTTATCTATCCTTCCACCGGGACGGGCGGTTGGGAAACCGCAATCTCGAACACGCTGTCGCCGGGTGACAAGGTGCTGTCCGCGCGCAACGGCATGTTCAGCCACCGCTGGATCGACATGTGCCAGCGTCATGGGTTGGACGTTCAGATCGTTGAAACCCCTTGGGGCGAGGGCCTGCCCGCGGCCCGCTATGAAGAGATCCTTGCCGCTGACAAAGGGCATCAGATCAAGGTTGTGCTTGCCACGCACAACGAAACGGCGACGGGCGTAAGATCCGACATTGCAGCGGTTCGCCGCGCGCTGGATGCGGCCAAGCATCCGGCGATGCTGTTTGTTGATGGCGTTTCCTCGATCGCCTCCATGGACTTCCGTTTTGACGAATGGGGCGTTGATGTTGCGGTGACGGGCAGCCAGAAGGGGTTTATGTTGCCGGCTGGCCTTGCGATCCTCGGTTTCTCGGACAAGGCGATTGCTGCGTCGAAAACCGCAAAGCTGCCGCGAACCTTTTTCGACATCGCCGACATGACCAAGGGCTACGCGGCAAATGCCTTCCCTTACACGCCGCCAGTCGGCCTGATGAACGGGCTAAGGCTGTCTTGCGAGATGATCCTGGAAGAGGGGCTTGAGAACGTCTTTGCCCGCCACCACCGGATCGCCGAAGGTGTGCGCCGTGCGGTGCGTGCATGGGGGCTGAACCTTTGCGCGACCGGGCCAGAGGTCTATTCCGACACGGTCAGCGCCATCCGCATGCCCGACGGCTTTAACGCCACAGGCATCGTGACACATGCGGCATCGAAATACGGCGTGGCCTTTGGTGTGGGTCTGGGAGAGGTTGCAGGCAAGGTGTTCCGCATTGGCCACCTTGGAATGCTGACCGATGTGCTTGCCCTTTCGGGCCTTGCGACGGCCGAGATGTGCATGGCCGATCTGGGATATGACGTCAAACTGGGCTCTGGTGTGGCCGCCGCCCAGGACTACTATCGCACAACCGCCAAAGCCTGAGGACGCTATGTATATTCCAACTTTTGAAGACATGCTGGCGGCACATGAGCGGATCAAGCCGCATATCCGGCGGACGGAAGTGCGCATATCGGATTATCTGAATGACCTGACAGGCGCACAGCTGTTCTTCAAATGCGAGAATTTTCAGGAACCCGGCGCCTTCAAGGTGCGCGGCGCATCCAATGCTGTCTTTGGCCTGACGGATGAGCAGGCCAGAAAAGGTGTGGCCACCCATTCTTCGGGAAACCACGCGTCGTGCTTGTCATACGCGGCGATGCGGCGGGGGATACCCTGCAACGTGGTGATGCCGCGTACGGCACCACAGGCCAAGAAAGACACGGTGCGCCGTTATGGTGGCGTGATTACCGAATGTGAGCCTTCGACGAGCAGCCGCGAAGCGACCTTTGCCAAGGTGCAGGAAGCAACCGGTGGGGATTTCGTGCACCCCTACAACGACCCGCGCGTCATTGCCGGACAAGGCACTTGCGCGCGCGAATTCATCGAGCAGACCGACGGGCTTGACATGGTGGTGGCCCCCATCGGTGGCGGTGGCATGATCTCTGGCACCTGCCTGACGCTGTCCACGCTTGCCCCCGAGACCAAGATCATCGCGGCCGAGCCCGAACAGGCGGATGACGCCTACCGCAGCTTCAAGGCCGGGCACATCATCGCGGATGATGCCCCAAAGACAATCGCCGACGGCCTTCTGGTTCCGCTGAAGGACCTGACATGGCACTTTGTGAAAACGCATGTCAGTGAAATCTACACGGCCTCGGAACAGGAAATCATCGATGCGATGAAGCTGACCTGGAAGCATCTGCGCGTGGTAATGGAACCATCCTGTGCCGTACCGCTCGCCATCGTTCTGAAAAACCCCGAAGCCTTTCGCGGCAAGCGCGTGGGCATCATCATCACTGGCGGCAATGTCGACCTCGACAAGCTGCCTTGGATTCAAGGAGTCTGACACATGAACGCACCTGTGAATTTCGACAAGATGGACGTCGGCTATGACATTCCGGCCGTTCCCGGCATGGCGGAAAAAGACATCCAGACCCCTTGCCTTGTTCTGGATCTGGATGCGCTGGAACGTAACATCAAGAAGATGGGCGATTATGCCCGCGCCCACGGCATGCGCCACCGGGTGCATGGAAAAATGCACAAGTCGGTGGATGTGGCGCTGCTGCAGGAACGGTTGGGCGGATCTGTGGGCGTGTGCTGCCAGAAGGTCAGCGAGGCCGAGGTTTTTGCGCGTGGCGGTATCAAGGATGTGCTGGTCAGCAATCAGGTGCGCGACCTTGCCAAGATCGACAGGTTGGCCCGCATCCCCAAGCTTGGCGCCCGCGCGATCTGCTGTGTTGATATGGGCGACAACGTGGCCGACCTTTCGGCAGCGGCGGTCAGGCATGGGACAACGATCGAATGCCTTGTGGAAATCGACTGCGGCGCAGGCCGCTGCGGTGTGAAGACCACGCCAGAGGTTGTGGCGCTGGCCAAAGCGATTGACGCCGCACCGGGGCTGAAGTTCGCAGGCATTCAGGCCTATCAGGGCGCGATGCAGCACATGGACAGCTATGAGGACCGCAAGGCAAAGATCGCCCTCGCTGTGGCACAGGTAAAAGACGCGGTTGATACGCTTAAGGCCGACGGCATGGTCTGTGACATCGTTGGCGGTGGCGGCACCGGCAGCTATTACTTCGAAAGCACCTCTGGCGTCTACAACGAGCTGCAGTGCGGCAGCTATGCCTTCATGGATGCCGACTATGGCCGCATCCTCGACAAGGACGGCAAGCGCATTGATCAGGGCGAATGGGAAAATGCGCTGTTCATCCTGACCTCGGTGATGAGCCATGCAAAGGCAGACAAGGCCATTGTTGATGCGGGCCTTAAGGCACAGTCGGTGGACAGCGGTCTGCCGGTGATCTACGGGCGCACCGACGTGAAATACGTCAAGTGTTCAGACGAACACGGCGTGGTGGAAGACCCGCAGGGCGTGCTGAAGGTCAATGACAAGTTGCGTCTTGTGCCGGGCCACTGTGACCCGACATGCAATGTGCATGACTGGTATGTTGGTGTCCGCAACGGCAAGGTCGAGGTTGTCTGGCCGGTCTCGGCCCGTGGCAAGGCCTACTGAACATCCCAAGTTGCCCTGCGCCGATTTCCCGGCGCAGGGCAAGACCGCGCCTTGATCTTTTGAACATGCGCGCGGGCAGTTTTTGCGCGAACCGAGGAAAACATGCTGATCGTTCCTGAACGCGACATCTCAAAGTTGATGACCCCAGAGGCAGCCTTTGATGCCGTGGAGAAGGTCTTTGCCGCCATGGCTGCGGGTCAGGCTTACAACTTTCCTGTCATCCGCGAGGCGATTGGCCACGAAGATGCGCTTTACGGCTTCAAGGGTGGCTTTGACCGGGCCGGCCTTACGTTGGGCCTTAAGGCCGGTGGTTACTGGCCGAACAATCTGACCAAGCATGGGCTGATCAACCATCAGTCCACGATCTTTCTGTTTGATCCCGATACCGGCATGGTCTCGGCGATGGTTGGCGGCAACCTGTTGACGGCCCTGCGGACTGCTGCGGCCTCGTCCGTGTCGATCAAGCATCTGGCGCGCAAGGATGCAAAGGTGATTGGCATGGTGGGTGCGGGCCATCAGGCCAAGTTCCAGCTGCGTGCGGCCCTGAAGCATGGCAATTACGAGAAGGTCATCGGCTGGAACTTTCACCCCGACATGCTGCCAGGCCTTGGCGAGGTTGCGGCCGAAGCTGGCCTGCCATTTGAAGCGGTCGATTTGCCGGGCATGCGCGCTGCTGACGTGATCATCACCATTGCCTCGTCCTTCCAGCCGATCCTGCTGGCCGACCATGTCAGCCCGGGCACCCACATCGCCTGCATGGGCACGGATACCAAGGGCAAACAGGAACTGGATCCTGCCCTGCTGGCCAAGGCCACGGTCTTTACCGACGAGATCGCGCAGTCAGTTTCCATCGGCGAGGCGCAGCATGCGATTGCGGCGGGCCTGATCCAGCAATCAGACATCACCCAGCTTGGCGAGGTGATTAACGGCACCCATCCGGGGCGAACGTCAGCCAGCCAGATCACCGTCTTTGATGGCACGGGCGTCGGTCTTCAGGACCTTGCGGTTGCTGCGGCGGTCGTCGTCCTTGCGCAGCAGAATGGGTTGGCCATCGAGGTCAACATCTGACCATCGCCCAACCCGGACTGGCACGGTAGCCCTTTGGGGGTTGTTGACCTGGCACTGCGTGCGCCGCTTGTGCCGGGAGATCGGCTGACAGGGCGTGTGCATGCGCCGGTCGATGCGAACACCGATGTGGCGGGTATGGGGCGCAAGCCCTTGCAACCAGTCGTCAGGGGGCCGGGCCTTGGGGGTGATCCGATCCTGATGGGCATGGGCAACCGGGCGCATATCGTAACCCAAAGGGGTGGCCCCGCGCGGCCGGGGCGAAGTGCGCCAAACAAAACAGGCCCCCAGGACTGTGCCTGGGGGCCTGTTCTGTGGCGCGGTGGTGCAGATCAGTGATCTGCTGCCGAAGCTGCCTCTTTTGCTTCTTCGACCGAACCCTTGGCACCATTGAAGAAGGCGTTCAAGGCAACCGCAACGATTGACGCCAGCAGGATGCCGCTTTCGATCAACGGGTGCAGCGAATGGGGCATCCACATCTTGAAGTTCGGCGCGATCAGCGGGATCATCCCAAAGCCGATGGCGATTGCCACGATGAACAGGTTGTTGCGGTTCCCTGCGAAATCCACCTTCGACAGGATGCGGATACCAGTGGCCGCAACCATGCCGAACATCACAAGGCCTGCACCGCCAAGCACCATGGTCGGAACGGATTCGACCAGCGCACCCATCTTTGGCATCAGCCCCAGCACGATCATGATCGCACCTGCCGCCACGCAGACAAAGCGGCTTTTCACCCCGGTCACGCCAACAAGGCCGACGTTCTGGCTGAAGGACGTGTAGGGAAAGGTATTGAAGATGCCGCCGATCACGGTCCCCAAACCGTCAACCCGCAGACCGGCAGACAACATCGGACGATCGACCTTCTTGCCGGTGATGTCGCCAAGTGCCAGGAACATGCCCGTGGATTCGATCATCACCACGATCATGACAAGGACCATCGTGATGATCATCACCAGATCGAAGGTCGGCATGCCAAAGTGGAACGGCGTGATCATCCCGAACCAGGCGGCTTCACCGACCTTGTCAAAGTTCATCATGCCAAGTGCCACAGCAATCGTGCCGCCGATGATGATGCCAAGAAGAACGGCAATGTTGGCGATGAAGCCACGACCGAATTTGGCAATCAGAATGATCGAGGCCAGAACGATGGCCGAAATCGCAATGTTGCCAAGCGGTGCGTAAAGCGGGTTGTTCATCTTTGCTGCAAGCGCCAGCCCTGCCGGAACTTCGGGCACGCCAGTGACAGTGCCCGCCGTGACACCTTCCGTCACAGCCTTCAGCCAGTCAGCATGTGCCGGATCAATGATCTGCGGCGCGGTCGGACCAACCGGGGTGCCAAAGATCCAGTTGATCCCGATCCGCATCAGGCTGACGCCGATCACAAGAATGATCGTGCCCGTCACTATCGGTGGGAAGAAGCGCAGCATCTTTGACACCAATGGCGCGATAAGTATCGAGATAAGCCCCGCGGCGATAATCGCCCCAAAGATGGCCTGAGCGCCTTCTGCACCGCCTTGCGCGTTGGCAAAGCCGACCATTGGCCCGACGGCGGCGAAAGTGACCCCCATCATCACCGGCAGTTTGATCCCGAAGTACTGTGTCGCCCCAAAGGACTGGATCAGCGTCACGATCCCGCAGACAAACAGGTCGGCAGAGATCAGGAAAGCCACATCTTCAGGCGGCAGCTTAAGCGCGCGACCCACGATCAGCGGCACAGCAACCGCGCCGGCATACATGACAAGAACGTGCTGAAGCCCAAGCGTGAACAGCTTGGGCGGTGGTAGCATTTGGTCTACCGGGTGAACTGCATCATTGGATGCCATGGGTTCCTCCTCCCTCGTTTCAAAAATGACAGGTGGGCCTTATTCTTCTTCCCCACCCAGCCTGTCGGCGACGTCGTTCTTTTGCCGTTTCTGATTATTCCAGGATCAGAAGTGGCGGGTTCTCGAACGGGTGTTCTTCAAGGTTCGCACCCGGTCCGATGCGATCGACAACGGCAAACAGCCCGTTGCCCGACACGGGGGCCAGCACACCGTGCCAGACCCCGCGATGGTAGTTCACGCCTTGGCCCGGCGCGGTGATGAAGCCGAGCGGCTGACCGGGCTTGCCGTTTTGGTCAGGTGCGACAACCACAACGAAGGGCGCACGATCCAGTGGCAAGAAGGCCTGGCTGCCTTCGGGGTGGCGTTCCACCAGATCCAACCGCATTGGCAGCGCGCGAAGCTGCGCCTTGAACAGGCTGATCCCGGCACGGCCATCCGAAAAATCCAGCTTTGCGCGATCATGATAACGCCCGCACATGCCATTGTTGATCAGCCTGGTCGGATCGCCTGCGCAATCAAGGACATCGCCGAACGGTGCAAAGGCCTGTGCGGTCAGGGGCTGAATTCTGATCGTGTCCATCATTTCCCCATCTTCTCGTGAAGCCGCAGTTCGGCAATGCGTTCAACCTGACGGCAGGCCTCGGAAAACTCGGTTGCACGATCGTTCCCGATCCGCCGCCGGAACGCTGCGTTGATTGAGGCTTTTGTGTTGTCCCGCACGGCAATGATGAACGGGAAGCCGAACTTTGACGTATAGGCCGTGTTCATCGCGCTGAATTCGATGCGCTCGGCATCGGTCAGCGCATCAAGTCCGACAGAGGCCTGTTCAGCGGACGACTCGGCGGTCAGCCGTTTGGCCTGTGCCAGCTTGCCCGCCAGATCGGGGTGCGCGGTCAGCACGCCCAGTCGCTGCTGTTCCGTGGCACTGCGAAAGATGCGGGACAGCGCGTTATGCACGCCGGCCGCGCAATCATGGGTGGGCCCAAGTTCAAGGTCATGGGCGGCCTCGGCAATCCACGGGCTGTGTTCGAAGATGCCGCCGAATTCCGCGACGAAGGTCTTTTTGTCCATGTCCGACGGACGCACAGTGTGGGCCGGTGGGTTCACCTTGGCCCAGTGATCGGCGATCTGCTCTCGGGTGGCAAACCAGACACCGTCATGCTTTCGGAAATGATCCAGCGCGCGCAGCAGTGCCCGTGCCCGGCCCGGACGCCCCGCAAGCCTGCAATGCAGACCGATCGACAGCATTTTCGGCGCACCGTTCTGGCCTTCGGCATAAAGCATGTCGAAGCTGTCGATCAGGTGGCGTTCAAACTGTTCGCCATTGGTAAACCCGGCTTGAATCGCAAAGCGCATGTCGTTGCAATCCATGGTGTAAGGCACGATCAACTGATCCTTGCCGCCCGCCTTGATCCAATAGGGCAGATCATCCGCGTAACTGTCGGCGATATAGGCGAAATCACCCAGCCTGGCCGCAAGCTCCACGGTTTTCATCGAACAGCGGCCCGTATACCAGCCGCGCGGGGGGGCCCCGGTGACCTGCGTGTGCAGGTGGATTGCCTCGATAATCTGGGCGCTTTCTTCCGCGACAGACATGTCGCGATGCTCGACCCATTTCAGCCCATGGCTGGCGATTTCCCACCCCGCGCGCTTCATCGCGGCAACCTGGGCTGGCGCGCGCGCAAGTGCTGTCGCAACCCCATAGACGGTGACGGGCAAATCTTCGAGCATCCGGAACATCCGCCAGAACCCGGCCCGCGCGCCGTATTCGTAAATCGATTCCATGTTCCAGTGCCGCTGGCCTGCCCAGGGTGAAGCGCCGGTGATTTCCGACAGGAATGCTTCGGAGGCCGTATCGCCATGCAAGATGTTGTTTTCGCCACCCTCTTCGTAATTGAGAACAATCTGAACAGCGATCGACGCCCCGTTGGGCCACGCAGGCGTGGGTGGCGTTTCGCCATAGCCTGTCAGATCGCGCGGGTATCGTAGCATGCTTCATGGCCCCCAAAGCTTATTTGCTGATAGAGCAGAACACCGGGAAATTTTTTCAAAAAAAACTTGATAGACTGTTCGGAGAGTCCGGCTTTGCATCTGCGGGCGCCATGGAACTAATGTCAGCTGCAACGAAAGGAATTCTGATGACAGGTTACCTGACAACGCATGTTCTTGATCTGGGCAAAGGTTGTCCTGCGCAGGGGCTGAAGATCGAGCTGTATCGTATCCTCGGATCCGAGCGGGTTCTGCTGAAGACTCTTGTCACGAATGCCGACGGACGAACCGACCAGCAGATCCTGCCGCGCGAAGAGTTCCAGATCGGGGAATACGAACTGGTCTTCCACGCAGGCGCCTATCTTGATGCGACCGGCGTACCGCCCGAGGAGCCGCGGTTCCTCAACCTTGTGCCCTTAAGGTTCGGCATGTCATCAGCGACGCATTATCATGTGCCCCTGCTGCTTTCCCCATTCGGTTACACGACCTACCGGGGAAGCTGAACGGTCAGCCGCCAGAGATCGAGGTGCCGATGTCGGCGGCGATCTTTTCGATCATGAAATCCATGAACAAACGAACCTTCGGGTCCTGACCGCGACGATGCGCGAAAAGACAGGCCATCAGGATGGGTTGAGGCGGTGTCTCGATCGCAACCGGAACAAGCCTGCCGGACTTTAGATGATCGGCGATCTCGAAAACCGGCTTCATCGCGATGCCTGCACCGGACAGCGCCCAATCTGTCAGGACATCGCCATCGTCACACTCGTACCGCCCCGAAATTCTGAACCGCTTTGGCCCGACCGAGGTATTCAAAAGCCAGCGGAATTCAGTCGCACCGGGATAGCGCAGGTTCAGGCATTCGTGCCCATGCGCGATCAGTTCATCGCCGTCGCGGGGCATGCCATGGCGTTTGATGTAATCTGGTGAGGCGCATAGCACGCGCGCAACATCAGCGATCTTGCGGATCTTCAGGTTGCTGTCTTCCGGCTGCCCCAGAAAGAAAGCAAGGTCCAGACCCTCTGCCGTGAGGTCGACCTTGCGGTCTGTCAACCGGAGCCGCACGTTGACCTCTGGGTACTTTTCGAGAAACGCGGGAATCCGCGGAGCAATCAAGCGTCGACCAACGCCAAGTGGCGCCGCAATGAAAATCGACCCACGCAGGTTCACAGTGATGTTCGAAACCTGCGCCTCTGCATTCTCCACCGCTTCGAGAATGTCGACTGACCCGCGGTAGAAAGCCTTGCCTTGCTCGGTCGGTGTCAGATTCCGGGTTGTGCGTTGAAAAAGGCGGATGCCAAGGTGCCCTTCAAGTTGAGAAATCCTTGATGAGGTGACGGCCGGCGAGATACGAAGATCTCGGCCTGCTGCTGACATGCTTCCAAGTTCATATACCCTCACGAAAGTGCGCACGTTCTCGAGATAGGACATTGTTTTGTTTTTTTTGATGCTGCTTGGCTTCTGCGATCAATACCAGAACAATGACGTTGCGCCTAGGCTGTCGGTGCAAGTGAGGTTTCGGAGGGATTCATGTACGACTTGGCCGTGATCTGGGACTGGATTGCTTTTTCGGTACGCTGGCTGCACGTCATCACGGCGATGGCGTGGATTGGGGCGTCCTTCTACTTCATCGCGCTTGATCTGATGCTGAAGCCGAACCCCGATCTGCCGAAGGGGGCCCATGGCGAAGAGTGGGAAGTTCACGGGGGTGGTTTCTACCACACCGTCAAGTACATGGTCGCACCTTCGCAAATGCCCGAGCATCTGACGTGGCACAAATGGCAAAGCTATGCGACATGGCTGTCAGGTGCTGCGTTGCTGATGATCATCTATTGGGTCGGGGGCGAGCTTTACCTGCTTGATCCGACCAAGGCCGAACTGGCGCTGTGGCAAGGCATCCTGATCTCGGCGGGTTCGCTGACCATCGGCTGGCTGGCCTATGACCAGCTTTGCAAATCCAAACTTGGGGAAAGTCCGACGACGCTTATGCTGATCCTGTTCGGCATTCTTGTCGCGATGTCATGGGGCTATAACCAGATCTTCACCGGCCGCGCCGCTTTGCTGCATCTGGGTGCATTCACGGCCACGATCATGACGGGCAATGTTTTCTTTCAGATCATGCCGAACCAGCGCATCGTCGTTGCCGACCTGAAGGCCGGCCGCACGCCAGACGCGAAATACGGCAAGATTGCCAAGCTGCGGTCGACCCACAACAACTACCTGACCTTGCCGGTCGTCTTTCTGATGCTGTCGAACCATTATCCGCTGGCGTTTGGTACCGAATACAGCTGGATCATCGCCTGCCTTGTTTTCCTGACTGGCGTCACGATCCGGCACTATTTCAACACCAAGCACAAAACCGGCACGGGCCCGCATTGGACGTGGTTCGCCACAGTATTGCTGATGATCGTTATTGCGTGGCTATCAACCGTGCGAACCACGCAAACGCGCGAAGAGGCAGAGGCGCGTGAACTTAGCCCACAGGAACAGGTGTATGTCGCGGCCACAGGTTTTGAGGATGCTTACAATGCCGTGATCGGCAACTGCTCGATGTGCCATGCGCGAGAGCCGTCCTGGACGAACATCCTTTGGGCACCGAAAGGTGTCTATCTGGAAACGCCGGGCGACGTTGCCCGGCACGCGGGCGAGATATACCTGCAGGCCGGACTGAGCCATGCAATGCCACCGCCAAACGCAATCCAGATGAATCAGGAATCACGCGCGTTGATCGTCGCCTGGATCCGCGAAGTGCGTGGAACCGATGCACTGTTCGACAGATAGCCCTACGACAGAAAAAGCCCAAGAAGCAGCGGCGCAAGGATCGCTGTCGCCACCGCATTGATCGCCATGCCCAGCCCGGCGAAGGCGCCCGCTGTCGGGTGGACCTGAAGTGCGCGTGCGGTTCCAATTCCGTGGCTGACAACGCCCACGGCAAACCCGCGGGCGCGCCAATCCTTGACGCGCAGCAGATTGAGAAGCGGCGTTGCCACAACGGCCCCGGTGATGCCGGTCAGAATGACCAGAACGGCCGTCAGCGTGGGCGAGCCGCCAAGCTCTTGCGAGATGCCGATGGCAACCGGCGCGGTTGCGGACTTTGGCGCAAGCGATGCCAAAAGCATCTGATCGACCCCCATCCATGAGGCGATCAGCAGCGCCGATCCTGTCGCCACAACCGAACCCACAACCAGCGCAGCAAAGACAGGAAGAACCGTCCGCTTCAGATGATGCAGATTGTCAAACAGCGGCAAGGCAAGCGCGACAGTCGCCGGACCCAACAGAAAATGCACGAACTGCGCCCCTTCAAAGTAGGTGGCGTAAGAAGTGCCCGTCAGTTTCAGAACAACCGCAAGGATGCAGACTGCGATCAGCACCGGATTGACCATTGGATTGCGGCCCGACGCGCGAAACAGAAGGTCACCCGCGGCATATGCAGCAAGCGTGGCCGTCAGCCACAGCAGCGGACCCCGGGACAGATAACTCCAGATATCGGCAAAGTCAGTCATCGGTCGACCCCGTCAGCCGCGCCACGGCTGCAAAGGTCAGCGCCCCGGCCCCGATGGCAAGCACGGCCGAGACGACAATCGTCAGCAGGATCACACCTGTGCGGTCTCCAAGTGTTGCAAGGTGGCCCACGACCCCCGCTCCGGCCGGAACGAACAGCAGGGAAAGGTGCGAAAGCAGCGTCTGCGCAACCGCCCGGATCATCTCGCGCAGATGCGGAACCGCTATCAGAAGGCCGAGAACAAAGATCATGCCCAGCACCGGGCCGGGCAGCGGCAGACCTGCAGCCCGGGCGACGAACTCGCCCGCAATTTGCGCGATCAGGATAATCAACAATGCGTGCATGACGACCTTTCTTCGATGCGGGGGGTCACGCTGACAAACGCCGTCAGCCCGAAAAGACCAAAGCGGGCGGTCAAAGGCCGCCCACCCGCCAAGCTGCCCTTGAACCAGCAGTAAAGCCTGTTTCACATGGCAAGTGCACAGATATCTTTGTGCCAATGTGCGCCTTGGAAAAGGTGGCTGGGCGTCGGGCTGCAAGTGGTTGATGGCAGCACGTCGCAATCCAACGCGGCCATGCGCCTTTGCAGATCCGTTGTGTTAGCCGCCGGCCTTAACCTCTGCCCGCCGCTTGTGAAGCAAGGGTTCCGTATAGCCTGATGGCTGCTCTCGTCCGAGCAGGACCAAATCGCAGGCCGCCTGGAAAGCGATGCCCTGAAACCCCGGGGCCATGCTGCGGTAATTGGGGTCACCTGCGTTCTGTTGATCAACGACTGCCGCCATCCGGTGCAATGCGCCCATCACGTCATCGCGCGAGACAATGCCATGGTGCAGCCAGTTCGCCACGTGCTGTGCTGAAATGCGGCAGGTCGCGCGGTCTTCCATCAAGCCGACGTTGTGGATGTCAGGCACCTTTGAGCAGCCGATCCCCTGGTCAACCCATCGCACGACATAGCCAAGGATGCCTTGGCAGTTGTTCTCGACCTCGCGCATGATCTGCTCGGGCGTCCATTTGCGATAGGCCGCCAGTGGCACATCAAGAATCGTGTCGACATAGGCCCGCCGCCCGCCCTTGCGCAGCTTTTCCTGCACCTTGAAGACATCAACCTGATGGTAGTGTATCGCGTGCAATGTCGCCGCAGTCGGTGATGGCACCCAAGCGGTATTGGCCCCGGATTTGGGATGTTCAATCTTTTGCGACAACATTGCCGCCATCATGTCAGGCATCGCCCACATGCCCTTGCCAATCTGCGCACGCCCCGACAGGCCGCATTCCAGCCCGATATCGACGTTCTGGTTTTCGTACCCGGAAATCCACGCCTTGCGTTTGATAAAGTCCTTTCGGCTGAACGGGCCAGCCTCCATTGATGTGTGAATCTCGTCTCCGGTCCGGTCAAGAAAACCCGTGTTGATAAACGCGACACGGTTCTTCGCGGCGCGGATACACTCTTTCAGGTTGACCGAAGTGCGCCGCTCCTCATCCATGATGCCGATCTTGACGGTGTATTGCGGCAGCCCCAAAGCCGCTTCAACACGGGCAAAAATCTCGTCCGCGAAGGCAACCTCTTCCGGCCCGTGCATCTTTGGTTTCACAACATAGACCGATCCGTTGACCGAGTTGCGCAAGCCGCCAGTCTTTTTGATATCGTGCATGGCGATCATCACCGTGATCATCGCGTCCATCAGACCTTCAAAGACTTCCGCCCCCTTGGCATCAAGGATCGCAGGATTGGTCATCAGATGGCCCACATTCCGCACCAGCAGAAGGGCACGCCCCTTTACAGAAAAGCCAGTCCCATCAGGCGCGATCCAGGCTTGATCCGGGTTCAAGCGCCGGGTCATGGCGGTGCCGCCCTTTTCAAACGATTCCGTCAGGTCGCCCTTCATCAGGCCCAGCCAGTTGGCATAGGCCGCCACTTTATCTTCGGCATCAACGCAGGAAACTGAATCCTCGCAGTCGATGATTGCCGAAATCGCACTTTCAAGACGCACGTCGGCAAGGCAGGCCCGATCGCGGGCACCGATGAAATGCGCCCGGTCAAAAACCAGTTCCACATGCAGACCGTTATTGCGCAAAAGAACTGCAGAGGGCGCGCGCGGATCACCGCGATAGCCCACAAATTTCTCCGGGTCCATCAGTGGCAAATCATCCACCAAAAGCGCGCCATCCTTGACGTGGTAGCGGCGCACATCAACATGGCTGGCTTTCTGGATCGGGAACGCTTCGTCAAGGAAAACCCGCGCACGCGCGACAACCCTTGCGCCACGGCCACGCTCATAACCGCCACCCGGGGGTGCCGTGCCCATCGCGTCTGTGCCGTAAAGGCAGTCATAAAGGCTGCCCCAGCGGGCATTTGCGGCATTCAGAACATAGCGTGCATTCGTGCTTGGCACGACAAGCTGCGGTCCCGGAACCAACGCAATCTCTGGATCGACGTTAGCGGTTTCAATACTGAAGTCAGGTCCTTCTGGCAAAAGATAACCTATCTCTTGCAGGAACGCCTTGTAGCCCGCGTGGTCATGGGGCTGCCCACGTCTTTCCACATGCCAGTTGTCGATTTTCTGCTGCATTGCAGCCCGCTTTTCCAGCAGCGCGCTGTTTTTTGGCGTCAGCGCAGAGACGATATCGGAAAACCCCTTCCAGAACTGATCGGCATCAATTCCTGTGTCAGGAAGTGCGACGTTTTCAATGAAGCTGCAGAGTTCGGATTGAACGTGCAGTCCGTACCTGAGGGCGCGTGTCATTGGAACTCCGGATTCAAGTATACAACTGTATGCAGGACAAGGTTGCGCTTATATCGAACAAATACGAACCACAACGTCCAGACCCGCTTACGATTATCTCGGGAATCAAGAAACTCCCTTCTGAAGAAGCGCCGCAACAGCAACTGATTGGCCCTGTACCGCAGTTCTGGTCCGGTCCGGGGCCCATGTTATGCGGCCCTTTTTTGCGAAGGCCAGGGGTGGTTTCCGGCCAAAGGCCGCGTGGTTCCGGCGCGGGTTGTCAAAGCTGTTGATGTGTTCCGTTGCCGGGCATTGGCTGGCCGATGTGAGCGGCATGCTTTTGTTTGTTGGGAATGAAGCGTTCGGCAAGAAAGACAGTCGCGCCACGCCCGCCCCTGCGGTCATCGTGGGCAGGCGCAAGGGCCCTGCGGCAGCTGCGCCAGCCAAAACAGGTAAGGCCGCCGATCAGGATTCTGCTCTGCCTTTTCCTGTTGCGCGCTTGCCCCCCTGCTTACCAGACAGTTGCAAGGATGCCATGCAAGCAAAAAGCACCCCATGGGGTGCTTCTCAAGCGATTGATATCGCGGTTTTAAAGTGGTGCCGCTGAAGAGACTCGAACTCCCGACCCCATCATTACGAATGACGTGCTCTACCAACTGAGCTACAGCGGCCTACCTTCCGGGCGTGCTGATAGCACCCCTGATGCTGGGTGTGTAGCCCTAATTTTGCGTGCGGGCCGCAGCGACCGCATCGATGATGTCGGTGTCATCCCCAGTGGTGACCGGGCCGGGTTTCGGACCCCCCAGAATAAGCGGCAGCAATTCTGATCCCGTGGCGCTTGGCCCTGCACCTTCGGCCGGTTCGCGCCAGGACAACGTGTCAAAGCCGCCGCAATTCTCGCAGATCGGGGCCCATTGCACATGGATTGCCTGACATTTGTCGCAGCACCATTGCGGACCGCGGGGTGCCGTCACCGCCCGGGCAAGCCAGCCGCGCACCACCTCTTCGCCGGACCCTTCGCCGCGTTCGATGGCCGCCATCAGTGCCAGCGACCGCCCGGTCGGATGGCGTGTGGCCGTATCGCCAAGGGCGCGGCGGGCCTCGGGGAAATCTTCGGCGGCGATATGAAGTTCGGCCATCAGCATGCGGGATTCGTCATCATCGGGCCGCGCGACCACAAGATCGCGGAACCGTTTGACGCGCTTGATCGGGGTCTCTTCCGGTGCAATTTCGGCAAAGGCAGCGGCCAGATCGGGGTGTGGCGCCGCAGACCAGGCCTTTTTCAGCACCCGTGCCGCGCTTTTGCCATCGCCTTTCGCAATATAGGACCGTGCCGCCATGGCCGCAGCCGGGATCAGATCGGGCGACAGGCGATTTGCCTCGATCGCCGCCTCACGCGCTTCGATACTGGCGCTTTCATCCATGACGGTCTTGGCCTCTTGCAGGGCCAGCACAGCGTCGCGGCGGCGGTATACCTCTTTCGGCAATGCACCGGCCTTCAACTTGGCCCCCAGGGTCGCGCGTGCGCCTTTCCAGTCGGCCTGTTCCGATTGCAGTTTCAGCAGGATGTCCTGTGTTTCGGCATGTTTGGGTTTCAGCGCAAAGGCCTTTTCCGCCAGTTTCAGCGCAAGGTCGGTATCGCCTTCGGCCAGTTTCTGCGCCAGCAGCCCCCGCACCCCCACAAACCGCGAAGCCGGGTCTGCCAGCAAGGTCTTGTAAGCCTCGGTCGCCTTGCGGGTGTCGCCTGCGGCCTGTGCCGCCTGCGCCACAAGCAGCGTCGTCAGTCCGGGCCGGTCAAGAAAACGCTCGGCCTTTTGCGCGCGTGCCAGTGCCAGCCGCCCTTCGCCCGCAGCGATGGCCAGCAAGGCCTCTTCGGCGGCAGCATAGCCTTTGCGTTCGCGGTTGCGATCGAAATAACGGGAAATCGCGGTTTCATCCCCGTTCAGAAAGCGCAGCAGTGCCACGGCGAACCCGACCAGTCGCAAGATCACCCAGACCAGCGCCAGCAGCACCAGCAGCGCGATCAGGGCCTGCATTGGCCCCAGGGTAAATTCATAGCCTGCAACGATCACGCGCAGGCCGCCGCCGGTGTCAATCAGGGCGCTTGCACCAAAGGTCAGCGCGGCAACAGCCAGAATGAACAGCACAACCTTGAGGAAAGACCAGATCATTCCGGCACCTCAACGGCGGCGACCAGCCCGGCCAGCGCCTGTCCAGCCTCTGTGTACAATTGCGCGCGGCTGACCCAGTCGGCCATCATGGCCTTGCCTGCATCGGGCAGGGTTGCGATCAGCGCCAGCGCTTCGTCCACCCCACCTGTCGCCAGCGCCGCCTCGGCGCGTGACAGGATTGCATCGGGATCATCACCTTCGCGCGGGGTGACAGACCTTGCGCCGGTCTGGCTGCGCAAAAAGTTCGTCATCCGGTCAGTCCAGCCTTCGCCCATGTCGGCGCGCAGGCTGGCGTCGATGGCCGCGCTGGCGGCTGCAGGAAAGGCATCCTGCAGGTCAGACAGGGTTGGCAGGCCGGTTGCGGCATGATCCAGCAGGATGGCGGGGATGTCGTCTTGGTCAAGGGCCGCAAGCAGGCTGTCATAGGGTTGCCCGCTGTTGATGGCCAGTCCGATCTGTGCAAGGTTCGCCCGGGCCAGGGTCTGTGCTGCCCGCGCCTCGGCAGCGGTTTGCAAGGCGATTGTACTTGCCTCGACCTCGGCCAGACGGGCCTCGGCCGCTGCAGCGGCCGCCGCAATTGCAGTCGTATCGCCACCGGTGCCTGCTGCCTGCAAAGCCGCCACTTCGGCTTGCAAAGCGGCGACTGCAGCCGCCATGGCCCCTGTGTTCCCATCGGCGGGCATTGCCGCCATCGCGGAAAGCCTGTCTTCCAGCGCCGCCACACGCGCCAGCAGCGCCGTATCGTCATAACCCGGTGCAGAAGACCCCGCTGATTCGAGCGCTGCGACCCGCGCTGCCAGCGCGGGATCTGTTGCCGGTTCGGGGGCGGGGCGTGCGGCAAGGCTTGCCACCTGTTCTGTCAGGCTGTTCAGGGCGGCCTCTTGTGCCGTCAACGTCGCCGCCTGTTCGGACAACCGCTGCTCAAGCGCTGCAGTCGCTTGCAGCGGCCAGCCCCCCGGTACCACCTGCGCAAGGCCAAATCCGGCCGTTGCTGCCAGCACGCCGCCCAGAACGGCGGGCAATGCGCTGCCACGGCGGCGCGGCGCGGACGTGACAGGGGCCGGATCCGGCGTCAGGGGTGCCGGGCTGTCTGCGACCATCGGTTCGGGAATGACGCGGGGTGGCGTGTCGCTGTCGGTGTCGGCCATGGCATCATCATCCTTCGCTGACGGCGCGCCGTCCTGCGCCACGCCCACCCTAGACCCCCTTGGCAAAGGGGTTCAAGCAAATGGCGGCGTGATGAGCAGATCAATGACAGCCCGCAGCATCGCCGGCCCGTCAGGTGCAGTGGCAATGGTCAGGCTTGCGCACAGGCCGGGCGGCAGGGCCGCCGCCGCAGTTGGGCTGATGGCAACCACATGCAGCGGGCAGGCCAGATGCCTGGCACTTGCCGCGACAAACAGCATGGCCGAGCGTGGTGAGAACAGCGGCAAAAGTACCGGCCGGGGTTGCGCCAGCCGCGTCAGCGCCTTTTGCGTCAGGGGCCGGGGCGTTTGGGTATAGATGATCGCCGTCTCGGCGGTCAGGCCCGCAGCCCGCAGATGTTCAACCACCTCTCCGCGGCTGTCG
>JALOSO010000224.1 GCA_025458385.1 Paracoccaceae bacterium
CGGTGGACGCCAGCACCGAAAGCTAGGCCGATACCCGCAGGCCAAGCGTTTTTTCTATGTGGGGCGCGATGTGGGGCAAGTTGGAAAAACCCCGATTTTACCTAACGAAATCAATGGGTAATGGCGGAGAGACAGGGATTCGAACCCTGGGTCGGCGCAAACCGACAACGGTTTTCGAGACCGCCGCATTCGACCACTCTGCCACCTCTCCGCAGCTGACGGGGTCTGTCGTCGTGGCGCGATGTAGCGGGGGGAAGGCGGGCTTGCAAGCCCCTTCGTCACAATGGCGCGCGGTCACAGTCACGTGCACAGTTGCGTGGGCGCGCTTGGAAAAACGGCGATTGCGGGTTAGCTCTGGCACAACAGGGCAGCGGTATCGCAGCGGATGGGGGGCATGATGCGCATTGCGGGGGTTATGATCATCGGGCTGTGGGCGCTGTTGGCCGGGGCTGCCGCGCCGGTTGTGGCGCAGGAACAAGCAACAGAGCAGCCGCAAACGGCCGAGATTGCACGGATCGTGACCGCCATGCAGCTTGATGCAATGCTGGACGTGATGCAGACCGAGGGCATCGCCTATGGCGAAGAGCTGGCGGCAAGTCTCTTGGGCGGGCCAAGCGCGCGCTGGTCGGCGCTGGTGGCCACCATCTATGACCGCCCGCGCATGGGCGACCGTTTCCTTGCGCGCTTTGCCGAGGAATTGGGCCGCACGCCTGATGCGCTTCCGGCTATTGCTGACTATTTTGCCAGCGAGGCTGGCCAGAAGATCGTGACGCTGGAGATTGAGGCCCGCCGGGCGCTGCTGGATGACGCGGTCGAGGATGCGGCCAAGGTGCTGATGCAGGACATGGTCGCGAACGAAGACCCAAGACTGCAGATGCTGCAGGATTTCGTGGCCGCGGGCGATCTGGAAGAGCAGAACGTGGTGGGCGCGATGAATGCCAATTTCGCCTTCATGCAGGGCATGGCGGCGGCAGGTGGGCCGGCCGCGCAGATGACGGAAGAGGATATGCTCGCGGATGTCTGGGGCCGCGAAGGCGAGGTCAGGGGCAGCACGCGCGAATGGCTGTATTCTTATTTCGCCCTGGCCTATCAGCCCTTGGATGATGCGGAACTGGCGGCCTATACGGCGTTTTGGGAAAGTCCGGCGGGAAAGCGGGCCAATGCAGCCCTCTTTGCGGCGTTTGATCAGGTGTTCTCGGACATCTCGCGCGAATTGGGCCGGGCAGCAGCGGTGCAGATGCAGGGCGATGATATCTGAGACGTCAAGGCTGATACATCACGCGGACATGGTTTTCGTACAGCTTTTCTGAGGCCAGCACCCTGGCCCCGGGCCCCTTGGCAATGGTATCGCGCCAGATTTCGTTGTGGCGGAACCAGTCTTTGCCCTTTTGGCTGAAACCTTCATTGCGCGCCAAGACGCTGTAGCGATGCGGCAACTGCGCGCCCGCGCGGAATTCGCCGTTGATCAGCGTGTCGGTCAGCCAAAGGTGCAGCTGAAAGGTGATGGTCGTGGGGTTGTGCACCCAAAGGTCGATGTAATTGTAAAACAGGGCAGCGCCGGTGCCATAGGGAATGACCCGCCCCTGATCGGGAAAGGGGTCAAAGCTGTGGCTGGCGCGTTGGGTGACGGTCATGGGCGTGTGCAGGGCCAGCCAGTGAACAAGGTTCGCAATCTGGCACAACCCGCCGCCGATGCCGCCACGCGCGCGGCCAAGGTGCAGCTCCATGCCTTCCTTGTAACCCTTGGCGGCAGAGGGGCGGCCAATAAGGCGCCAGAGCGACAGCGTCTCGCCGGGGCGGATCAGGATGCCGCTGAGGTGCGGGATGGCAAGGGCGTGGTTGTGCACCTTGTTTTCTTGCCAAAGGGCCTCTTGCGGGTCGTCGCTGTGCAGGCGGCGGAGTTTGGATTGGTGGCGGTAGATCTTGTAAGGCAGGGGTTCGGGGCCTTTGGTCAGGGCAAAACGTTCAGGGCCGATGTGCCAGCGCAGCCTGCGAAAGGCCTGCCGCTGCCAGACGCGCAGGGCGTAAAGGGCAGGGTGGCGGGTGGAAAGCGGGCGGCGGGTCATGGGCGGGGTTATGCACGGAACGCGTGGGGGCGGCCAGAGGCGGTGGTTGGCGGGATTTGGGGGCGGGAAACGGCGTTTGTGATGCCGGACTTGCCGATTAGCTTATCGCGAACGAGGGCCGGGTGAATGCAGTGGCCCCCAAGGTTGATGTGAAGTCTTTAGGGCACAGCCGTCCGGGCAAGCCTGCGTTCATCTCTGCTTGACTTAACTGCGCCTTTCCACGATACGACCGCAGTTCCGGGGGACCGCAGGGTTGCCCCGGGATTCGTTTTCAATGACGCGCCATCTGGGCGCGCGCTGTCCGAGGCGGGGCCCCAAGCCCTACGAACACCCGAACGGGGGCCACAGGGCGCGGAGCAAGTGAAGGGAATGGCCGATGTATGCGGTCCTGAAGACTGGCGGCAAGCAATACAAGGTGCAGGCGGGTGACATCCTGCGCGTTGAAAAGCTGGGGCAAGCAATACAAGGTGCAGGCGGGTGATATCCTGCGCGTTGAAAAGCTGGATGCCGTTGCTGGTGCGAAAGTCCAGTTCAACGAGATTCTGATGGTTGGCGGCGAAACCGTTGTCGTGGGTGCGCCCATGGTGGCGGGTGCGGCTGTGCAGGCCGAAGTGATCGAACAGATCAAGGGTGAGAAGGTCATCCACTACGTCAAGCGCCGCCGCAAACACTCCAGCCAGCGCACCAAAGGCCACCGCCAGCATCTGACGCTGCTGCGCGTGACCGAAGTGCTGGCCAAGGGCGCTGACAAGACGGGCGTGGCCGCAGCGGTGAACACCGCGCATGCGCGCCGTGCGGCCCATAACACCGAAGCGGCCCCTGCGGCTGCCGAGGCCCCTGCAAAACCAAAGCGCGCCGCCAAGGCCGCTGCTGCAAAGGAGTAATCCCCCATGGCACACAAAAAAGCAGGTGGTTCATCCCGTAACGGCCGCGACAGCGCGGGCCGCCGTCTGGGTGTGAAACTGTATGGCGGCGAACATTGCATTCCGGGCAACATCATCGTGCGCCAGCGCGGCACGACGTGGTTCCCGGGCACGGGCGTGGGCATGGGCACGGATCACACGATCTTTGCCGTGACCGAAGGCCATGTGACCTTCAAGAAAGGCCTGAAAGGGCGCACTTTCATTTCGGTCCTGCCGATGGTGAAAGCCGCAGAATAGCCGAACCGTTACAGTGACATGTAATCAAGGGATCGGCTGCAAGGCCGGTCCCTTTTCCATTCCGGGGTCGCGCCAGACAGATCGCCACTGAATTGCCGGAATTTTCGGGCAGTGGCATGGGTTTCGCGGGGCATGGTCCCCAAATCGAACGTGCGGGAGGACGGCCATGATGCTGGAAAAGATCGCAGGTGCCGAGATTGTGACGGAAAGGCTGCGTCTGCGGCCAGTGCGCAAATCGGACACGGGCCTTTTTGCGATGTATGCGGGCGATCGGCGGGTGGCCGAGGCGACGCAGGGCATTCCGCACCCCCTGCCGCCGGGCGCGGCCGAGGCCTTTGTCGCGCGTGCGGTGGCGGTGGGTGCAGAAGAAGACATCTGGGTCATGGATGGCTCTCCTGCAGGCCTGGCCGAGGTGCTGGGCGTGATCAGCCTGAAGAAGATGGACCGGAACCAGTCAGAAGTGGCGTTCTGGGTGGCACCGGCATTCTGGAACCTTGGCATCGCGTCCGAGGCGGTGCAGGCCTTGGTGGTGGCAAACCCGCAGGGCTGCAAGACCATGTTCGCGGAAGCGTTTCAGGATAACCCACGCTCGGCACGGGTGCTGACGAATGCGGGGTTCCAGTATCTGGGCGATGCCGAGAGTTTCTCGGTGGCGCGGAATGCGCGGGTGCCGACATGGACCTATGTGCGCAAGATGTAAGGGCAGGCACGAATTTTCGACGAAAATTCGGGGTTCGATGGCCGAACCCGCTTTGCACAGGCGGCCAAGGCTTGAGCCTTTGGTCAATGTCCACTATCGCCTGATCCATCCTGTTTGAGAGCTTGACGCCATGAAATTCCTTGACCTTGCCAAAGTCTATATCCGCTCGGGTGGCGGCGGGTCGGGCTGTGTGTCTTTCCGACGCGAGAAGTTCGTGGAATTCGGGGGGCCGGATGGCGGCGATGGCGGCAATGGCGGGTCGGTCTGGGCCGAGGCGGTCGAGGGGCTGAACACGCTGATCGATTTCCGCTATCAGCAGCATTTCTTTGCCAAGTCAGGCCAGCCGGGCATGGGCGCGCAGCGCACGGGGAAAACCGGGGATGACATCATCCTGCGGGTGCCGGTGGGGACAGAGATTCTGGACGAGGATGAGGAAACGGTTCTGGCTGATCTGGTGACGGTGGGCCAGAAGGTGCAACTGGCGCGCGGGGGGAATGGCGGCTGGGGCAACATGCAGTTCAAGACCAGCACAAACCGCGCACCGGCGCGGGCGAACCCGGGGCAAGAGGGCGTGGAGCGCACGATCTGGCTGCGGCTGAAGCTGATTGCGGATGCGGGATTGGTGGGGTTGCCGAATGCGGGCAAGTCGACGTTCCTTGCGGCGGTCTCGAATGCGCGGCCCAAGATTGCGGATTACCCGTTCACAACGCTGGTGCCCAATCTGGGCGTGGTGGGGGTGGATGGTGCGGAATTCGTCATGGCGGATATTCCGGGGCTGATCGAAGGGGCATCGGAAGGCCGGGGCTTGGGCACGCAGTTTCTGGCGCATGTGGAACGCTGCAAGGTGCTGTTGCATCTGGTGGACGGGACATCCAGCACGATCACGAAAGACTACCGCACGATTGTGGCCGAGTTGGAGGCCTATTCGGACATGCTGGGCGACAAGACGCGGGTGCTGGCCTTGAACAAGGTGGATGCGCTGGACAAGGCCACGATCACAACACGCAGGAAGGCCTTGGAAAAGGCCAGCGGAGGCCCGGTGCATGTGATTTCCGGTGTGTCGGGGCAGGGGTTGCAGGATGTTTTGCGGGCGTTGATGGCAGACATTCGCGCGGAAGCGCCGGAGGTTTCGGAGGGGCCATGGCAGCCTTGAGCGCGCTTGCTGCACCAGATGTGACAGCAGCGAAACGGCTGGTGGTCAAGATCGGCTCGGCCTTGCTGGTCGGGGCGAAGGGCCTGAAACGCGATTGGCTGGTGGCTTTGGCGCAGGATGTGGCCGAGGCGCGGGGGCGGGGCACGGATGTGGTGCTGGTGTCATCCGGTTCCATCGCGCTTGGGCGGCGGGTGCTGGGGTTGCCTGCCGGAACGCTGCCGTTGGAGCAGTCGCAGGCGGCGGCGGCCGTTGGCCAGATCCAGCTTGCGCAGGCCTATGCCGAGGTGCTGGGGCCGCATGGAATTACCACCGCACAGGTGCTGGTGACGCTGGAGGATACGGCGGACCGGCGGCGGTATCTGAATTCGCGCGCGACGATGGAAACGCTGCTGGGCTTAGGCGTGGTGCCGATCGTGAATGAGAATGACACGGTGGCGACGGATGAAATCCGGTTCGGGGATAATGACCGCTTGGCCGCGCAGATTGCAGTGACGGTGGGGGCGGATCAGCTGATTTTGCTCAGCGATGTGGATGGGTTCTATTCGGCCAACCCCAAGGTGGATGCCGGCGCGCAACGCTTTGATCTGGTGCAGGCAATCACGCCCGAGATCGAGGCAATGGCAGGCGATCCCGTCAGCGGCCTGTCGAAGGGCGGCATGAAGACCAAGGTGATGGCGGCCAAGGTGGCGGTGGCGGGCGGTTGTGCCATGGCGATCATGGAAGGGTCGGTGATGCGGCCCTTGACGTCACTGGCGCAGGGGGCGGCACGGACATGGTTTGTGGCGCAAAGTGATCCGCAGGTGGCGCGCAAACGCTGGATTGCCGGGATGAAGCCGAAAGGCGAGGTGCGCCTTGATGCGGGGGCGGTGACAGCTTTGAAGGCCGGGAAATCCTTGCTGCCAGCAGGGGTAACCGCGGTATCGGGCACCTTCGGGCGGGGCGATCCGGTGGATATTCGGGGCCCGGAAGGGCAGGACCTGGGACGGGGCCTTGTGCGGTATACGGTGGCAGAGGCGCGGGCTATCGCTGGGCATCGGTCGGGTGAGATTGAGGCGATCCTTGGCTATGCCGGGCGGGCGGCGCTGATCCACCGGGACGACATGGCAGTGTGAGGAACTGAAAATTTTAGTACTAAAATTTTCAGGTGGCGGAGGGCGAAATGGACGGAACCGTCGCTGATTTGATGACGACCATGGGCACCGCGGCCAAGCTGGCTGCAGCGGAGCTGGCCTATGCGAGCGCCGAACGCAAGCATGCGGCGCTGATCGGGGCGGCAGAGGCGGTTTGGGCCGGGCGCCAGGCGATCATGGATGAGAATACGCTTGATCTTGCTTATGGGCGCGACAAAGGGCTGAGCCCTGCCATGATGGACCGGTTGGTGCTGGATGAGGGGCGCATCCGTGGCATCGTGGATGGCTTGCGCACAGTTGCCGAACAACCTGATCCGGTCGGCCGCGTGCTGGCGGCTTGGGACAGGCCGAATGGCTTGCATATTCAGCGGGTGGCAACGCCCCTGGGCGTGGTCGGGGTGATCTATGAAAGCCGCCCGAACGTAACGGCGGATGCAGGGGCCCTGTGCCTGAAGGCGGGCAATGCAGTGATCCTGCGGGGGGGATCGGAGAGCTTTCATTCCTCAACGGCGATTCATGCCTGCATGGCGCAGGGGCTGCGGGCGGCGGGCCTGCCAGAGGCGGCGATCCAGCTGGTGCCGACACGGGACCGGGCGATGGTGTCAGCGATGCTCGGGGCCGCGGCGTATATCGATGTGATCGTGCCGCGGGGGGGGAAGGGGCTGGTGGGCCTTGTGCAGGCTGAGGCGCGGGTGCCTGTTTTTGCGCATCTGGAGGGGATTTGCCACGTTTACGCGGACAGGGACGCGGACCTTGCGAAGGCAAGGGCTGTGGTGCTGAACGCAAAGACGCGGCGTACAGGGGTCTGCGGATCGGCGGAATGCCTGCTGATCGACTGGCCGTTTTACACAAAACACGGCGCGGTGCTGATCGAAGATCTGATCCGCGCGGGTGTCGAGGTGCGCACGGAAGGGCAGCTCTTGAAGGTGCCGGGAACGGTGCAGGCGCAGCCCGATGATTTCGGGCGCGAGTTTCTGGACATGATCATCGCGGTGAAGTTGGTCGATGGCGTGGATGAGGCGATTGCGCATATCCGCCGCTTTGGCAGCAACCACACGGAAAGCATTCTGACCGAGAATGACGCAACAGCGGCGCGGTTCATGCAGCGGCTGGATTCAGCGATCCTGATGCGCAATGCTTCGACGCAATTCGCTGACGGCGGTGAGTTCGGCATGGGGGCAGAAATCGGCATTGCCACGGGCAAGATGCATGC
>JALOSO010000024.1 GCA_025458385.1 Paracoccaceae bacterium
ACACGGTCTTTGGCGGCAGCGGGAATGACACGGTTACAGGCGGATCGAATGACGATTCAATCGAAGGCGGTGCTGGTAATGACAGCATCGGCGGCTGGACCAATGACGGCGGCAACGACACGATGCGCGGCGGCGCGGGCAACGACGTTGTTTATGGCGGTTCTGGCGCCGATCAGGTCTTTGGCGACGATGGCGATGATACGCTTTCGGGCGGGGCGGACACCGACACCATCTTTGGCGGTGCGGGCAATGATTACGGCATCATCACCGAGGATCATGGTGTTGATACCTATGACCTTGGTGAAAACGCCGGGGATTATGATGCGTTGTGGTTTGGCAACTGGCAGACCACAACGGGTGTCAGCGTTACGTTCAGCGCCAGTGATACGGGAAGTTACGCCTATTCAGGCGGCGGGGCGACGGGGACGTTTTCCGGGGTCGAGGGGGTGGTGGGAACGGAAAACGCCGATACGATCAATGCGGGTTCGGATACGGATGGCGTAACGATCAGCGGCCAGGGTGGGGCTGACTTCATTCAGGGCGGGTCGGGCAACGACAGCCTTGATGGCGGCGATGGCAATGACGCGATCTATTTCGGCGCGGGCAACGACACGGTTTTTGGCGGTCAGGGTGATGACTACATCGACGATGTCGGCAACAATTATCTGGCTGGCAACAACCAGCTTTACGGCGGCGCGGGCAATGACACGATCTGGTTTGGTGAGGGTAATTCCACCGTATATGGCGGTGATGGCAATGATTACATCGACGATCATGGAGGGGCACTTGTCGGCGCCAACCTTCTTTACGGTGGCGAAGGCAGCGATGTGGTTATTTCGGGCGCGGGCGACGACACGGTTTACGGCGATGGCGGCAATGACCAGTTGACAGGCGATGCGGGCAACGACCTGATCTATGGCGGTGAGGGTGCCGACCAACTGTTCGGCTGGGAAGACAACGACTCGCTGGATGGCGGGCTGGGGGCCGACAGTCTGGATGGCGGCGCTGGCAATGACTTTCTGTTTGGTGGTTTCGACAACGATGTGCTTCTTGGTGACGCAGGCAATGACACGCTGACTGGCGGCGCAGGCAGCGACCAGTTGTCAGGCGGGGCCGATGCGGACAGCATTTTCGGTGGCGCGGGCGATACGGTTCTGGGCGGTGAAACGGGCACTGACAGCGACGTGTTGATGCTGAACTTCGCCGATGTACAAGGCATCACTTACGGCGGCGGCAACAACGAGGCGGGCACGGTTACCTTTACGGCGGCCAGCGGTGGCGGCACGCTGACCTTTGCCGAAATCGAGGCGATCCGCTATGCGGGCGCGGTCGATGGGACGGCAAGCGCCGATAACATGGGTGTCGGTTATACCGATGCCGACGGTGAGGCGATCACCAATGGCGCTGACCTTATCGTTGCGGGCAGCGGTGATGACACGGTCAATGCGGGCCAGGGCAATGACACCATTTATGCGGGTGCCGGTAACGATGTTCTGGATGACTGGGACGGGAACGATCTGGTCTACGGCGGTGCTGGCAACGACAGGATCGACCTGAGCGTAGGCAACGACACAGTCCACATGGATGACGGCAACGACACCGTTGCCGTATTTGACAATGCCGGGACCAATCAGTTGTTTGGCGGCAGCGGAACCGACACGCTGGATTTCACCAATTGGCAAAGCACGTCAGGTGCCACAGTTACATTCAATGCCGACGGGTCGGGCACCTTCAGCCATTTTGGTGGTGCGACAACGGGCAGCTTTGCACAGTTCGAAGTTGTGAACGGAACCGATTTTGCCGATATGATGAATGCATCAGCGGCCACCGGTGCGGTTCAACTGGAAGGCGCGGACGGCAATGATACGCTGACGGGTGGCGCGGGCAATGACACGCTGCTGGGCGGTGCGGGCAACGATTCACTCACCGGTGGCGCAGGTGCCGACAGCGTTGACGGCGGGGCGGGTAACGACAGCATAACCCTGACAGCAGCCGATTTTGCCAATGATGTGGCCTTTGGCGGCGATGGCAATGACACGCTGACCAGCCGCGTTGATCTGGACGGGGGCAATGACACGCTGTTTGGCGGCGCGGGGCGCGATGTCTTTGTGGCAGGCGCAGGCGACAGCGTGGATGGCGGCAGCACCGGCGATGACTTCGACACGCTCGATTTCTCGACCGTGCCGTTCGTTGGCGCATCGGTCACGCTGACGGGCAATGGCGCGGGCACAGCCACCAGTAACGGATATACGCTGAATTTTACCGAAATTGAATCGATCATCGGCACAGCACAGGCTGACAGCTTTACCGGCACGGCGGATACGGGCGGGATGCAGGTTGCCGGGGGTGCGGGAAATGACAGCATCTGGGGTGGCAGTGGCGCGGATAGCTTTTCTGGCGGGGATCAGGCGGATCAGATCTTTGGCGGTGCGGGCGCTGACACGCTGGATGGCGGAACGGGTGACGATACCATTGGCGGCGGTGCAGGGTCGGATGCGATGTTCGGCGGCGATGGTGCGGATACCTTTGTCGTGCAGGATGGCTTTGGCACCGATACGATCACAGCAGGCGAAAGCACCGGCCACAGTGACACCATCGACCTTTCGGCCCTGACCACCGGGGTCAGCGGCACTGTGAACAGTGAATCCGGCAGCCTTACCTCCGGCACGGATTCGCTCTCGTTCAGTCAGGTTGAGAATTTCACGCTGACCGATCAGGCCGACACTGTCGCGTTCCAGTACAGCCCGGGCGTCATTCTGGCCGGGGGTGGCAATGATGTCATCACGACCGTGGGCAATGGTCACACCGTCGATGGCGGGGCGGGCAACGACAGCATCAATTCCACCTCGGGGCTGGTCAGCCTTTATGGCGGCCTTGGGGACGATACGCTGTCTTTCGGCTTTAACGGCCGGGGCCTGCTGGATGGCGGCAGCGGCAATGACCAGCTGTTCGGCAGCCATTCCACCGATACCATCTTCGGCGGTGACGGCAATGACACGATCCGCGCCGGCGGGGGTGGGGCCGATGTGCTTGATGGTGGCGCCGGCGCGGATGTTTTCCTTGTCCACGGGATTGGGGGCACGCCGGGGGTGACCCTGGGCAGCGTCACCATCAGCGGCGGCGAGGCTGATGCCGCCACCGACACCGTATCTTTTGCAAGCCATGCTTCTGCGGTCAGCGTCACCTATTCCGGCATCGAAGCCGCAACCTTTACGGACGGGGTCTCGTCGGGCCAGTTCACCGGCATCGAAGCCCTTGTGCTGACGGCACAGAACGACATGCTGAACGCGGCGGCCGACAGTGCGGGTGTCAATGCAAGCGGGGGCGCAGGCAATGACAGTCTGACAGGCGGTTCGGGCAGCGACACGCTGACCGGCGGGACTGGCGATGACTTGGTTATGGGCGGCGCGGGGGCGGACCGCCTGTCCGGCGAGGATGGCAATGACAGCCTGGCGGCGGGGGATGGGGACGATTCCCTCTTTGGTGGCAACGGCAATGATGCGCTGAACGGCAACGGCGGCAACGACAGTCTTTACGGTGGCGACGGTGCCGACAGCTTTGCCATCGATCATGGCGCGCTTGGGAACAAGCAGGTTTTCGGTGGCGAAGGTGGCACGGATCAGGATCAGCTGAACTTTGCAGGGCAGGCAGGGGCGGGCATCACGATCGCCTTCACCGGGGCTGAGGCAGGCACGGCGCAGTTTGCCGGGGGCACGGTCACGTTTTCGGAAATCGAAGCGGTGACGACCTCGCTGGGCGATGACAGCGTGAATGGCGCGGGCCTGACCAGTGGCGTGAATGTAGCGACAGGCGGGGGGAATGATACGGTCACCGGCGGGGCGGGTGCGGATACGCTGGATGGCGGTGACGGCAATGATGTGCTGTCAGGCGGTGATGGCAATGACACGCTGTTCTTCGGGGCGGGTCACGACACGGTCTTTGGCGGTGCCGGGAATGACGTGATCGACGATGTCGCAGGTACGCAGCTGTTTGGTGGCAGCGCGCTGATTGATGCAGGCGCGGGCAATGATACGGCCCGGGGCGCTGGCGGGTATGACACGATTGCGGGCGGGGCGGGTGATGACGTGCTGGAGGGGGGCGATGGCAACGACCAGCTGGATGGCGGTGACGGGGCCGATACGCTGTATGGCGGGGTTGGTGATGATACGCTGACCGGCGGTGCGGGTGGCAACAAACTCAGCGCTGGCGATGGGGATGATGCGCTGACGGGCGGTGCCGACTGGGACGATCTGTTCGGCGAGGCCGGGGATGATACCATTTCCGGGGGGGGTGATTGGGATGTTGCCTATGGCGGCGATGGGCAGGACCAGCTTTCCGGGGATGCTGGCGATGACAACCTTTATGGCGATGCCGGGAACGACACGCTGCAAGGTGGAACCGGTGATGACGCCATTGACGGGGGCAGTGGCGACGACAAGGCCGTCTATACAGGCCCGGTGCAGGATTACAGTTTCGGCCGTGGTCCGAATGGCGAGCTTTATGTCACGGACAGCGTGGCCGGGCGTGACGGCGCGGACAGTCTGACCAATGTTGAATTCCTTGTCTTCAACGGCACGACCTACCGGGTCATTCAGGGCGATAACGGTGCCAATACCACGTTGCAGGGGCCGGATGACGGCACGCCAAGCATCATCATCGCGCATGACGGGGCGGATTGGGGCGGCGGGCATGCAACCAGCGATGCGGTGTTTGGCGGCGCGGGGAACGACACGCTGGATGGCGGCGCGGGCGACGATACGCTCGTGGGCGAGGGTGACAATGACCTTCTGCGCGGCGACGGGGGCGATGACCGCATATTTGGCGGCACCGGGGCGGATACGCTGCAGGGCGGCCAGGGGGCTGACAGCCTGACGGGCGGCGGCGGCAATGACAGTCTCGATGGCGGCGATGGGGCGGATACGCTGCATGGCGAGGATGACGAAGACAGCCTTGAAGGCGGCGCGGGGGCTGACAGCCTGACAGGCGGGGCGGGACATGACACGCTGTCGGGTGGCGATGACAATGACACCATCTCGGGTGATGCCGGTGACGACAGCATCAGTGGCGGTGCCGGAGATGATCTGATCCTTTATGGCGACGGGGCCGACACGCTCGACGGCGGCGAGGGGAGCGACACCCTGCAGGGCGGCGCCGGCAATGACCTGCTGCGCGGCGACGGCGGACAGGATTTCCTGAGCGGCGGCGACGGCGACGACACGCTGCAGGGCGGCACGGGCGACGACCATATGGAGGGCGGCGCTGGCAACGACCTGCTTCAGGGCGGCGACGGCTATGACAAGCTTTACGGCGGCGATGGCAACGACACGTTGGATGTCGGCGAAGGGTCGGGCGAAGCCTGGGGTGGTGTGGGCAACGACAGCCTTCTGGGGGGCAGCGAGGCCGACTATCTGGCGGGCGGCGACGGCGACGACACGGCCCTTGGCGCCGGCGGCGACGACTACATCGAAGCCGCGGAAGGCAGCGACCTCGTCGAAGGCGGGGACGGGTCCGATGCTGTTTACGGCGGCGACGGCGACGACACGCTGGACGGCGGCGCAGGCCACGACCTTCTGAAGGGCGAAGAGGGCCAGGACAGGCTCTTCGGTGGCGACGGGGAGGACGAGCTTTACGGCGACGGCGGCCATGATCTCGTCAATGGCGGGGCCGGGAACGACGTGGTCCAGGGCGGCGACGGCGAGGACACGCTTGTCGGTGGCGAGGGTGACGACGCGATCACGGGCGACGCCGCCGAAGAGCTGCTGCAGGGCGGAGAGGGTAACGACGAGCTGACCGGCGGCGACGGGCGCGACGTCTTCGACTTCGACCGCGCGACCGGGAACGACACGGTTTTCGACTTCGACATGACGCTGACGAATGGCCAGACCGCCGACCAGCTGGATGTCAGCGACCTGCAGAACCCCGACGGCAGTCCGATCCGCTGGGCTGATGTGACCGTGGCCGATGATGGCAACGGCAGTACTGTGCTGACCTTCCCCGAAGGCGAAAGCATTACCCTTCTGGGTGTGGACCCGGTGGCGGTGGACAAGCAGATGGCGGTGAAGATGGGCATTCCCTGCCTTGCCGCCGGCACGCTGATCGACACGCCCTTCGGGCAGCGGCGGGTGGAAACGCTGCGGCCCGGCGATCTGGTGACCACGGCGCAGGGCCCGCAGCCGGTGCTCTGGGCCGGGGGGCGCACGATCGGCGCGGCCGATCTGGCCCGGCATCCATCGCTGCGCCCGGTGCTGGTGCGGCGCGGCGCGCTGGGCAATGACCGGCCTCTGGCGGTGTCGCGCCAGCATGCGCTGCTGGTGCGGGGGCCCGATGGCCAGCCTGCGCTGGCCCGCGCGGGCCAGTTGGCGCGGCTGGGGCAGGGGGCGTTTCGCGTGCAGGATGGCTGCCGGTCGATTGCCTGGCATCACCTGCTGCTGCCGCGCCACAGCCTGATCCGGGCCAACGGCGCCTGGACCGAAACGCTGTGGCCGGGGCCGCGCTGCCTGTCGGGCCTTGGCCCGGAAGCGCGCGCCCAGATCGCGCTGGCCCTGCCGCGCCTTGCGCCCGCGCTGGCGGCGCCCGCGCTGCTGGTGCCGCTTTATGGCCCGGCGCTGGGCCCGATGCTGGCGGGGGCTGCCTTGCGCGCGCTGGGCAAGGTCTGCCCGGCTGATCCTGCGCCGGACCGCCCTGATTCTGCACAGCCCGCGCTGCCCCGCGCCCGGACCGGTTCGGCCTGATCCCCGGCAGGCAATCGGCCCGCGCCGGGGGCAAGAACGACCCACCTGCCCGTACAAGCGGCAAGAGTCGCAGTCGATCCGCCCGCACTGCCGGGTTGCTGTCACTTGGGCGTTGCATTGGTGGGCTGCTTTTGCTTACGTCTAAGGCAACAAGCGCAGGATGACCTGCCGGGCCTGACAGGGAGACACGGGTGACGATTGATACCCGGAACGACGCCTTCGTCGTGTTTGATCACGTTCAGAAAAGCTACGATGGCGTCGCGCTGGTCGTGAAGGACCTGAACCTGTCCATCGGCAAGGGAGAGTTCCTGACCATGCTGGGCCCCTCGGGGTCCGGCAAGACCACCTGCCTGATGATGCTCGCCGGGTTCGAAACCGCGACCAGCGGCGAAATCAGGCTGGCCGGCCGCCCGATCAACCAGGTGCCGCCGCACAAGCGTGGCATTGGCATGGTGTTTCAGAACTATGCGCTGTTTCCGCATATGACGGTGGGCGAAAACCTGTCGTTTCCGCTGGAAGTGCGCGGCATGGCCAAGGATCAGCGCGAAACCAAGGTCAAGCGCGCGCTTGACATGGTGCAGATGGGGGCCTTCATCAACCGGCGGCCCAGCCAGCTGTCAGGCGGCCAGCAGCAGCGCATCGCCCTTGCACGCGCGCTGGTGTTTGATGCCGAACTGGTGCTGATGGACGAACCCCTTGGCGCGCTGGACAAGCAACTGCGCGAACGCATGCAGTTCGAAATCAAGCATCTGCATGAAAACCTTGGGATCACCGTGGTTTATGTGACGCATGATCAGGGCGAGGCGCTGACGATGTCAGACCGCGTGGCCGTGTTCAACGACGGGCGCATCCAGCAGCTTGCCCCCCCCGCAGACCTGTATGAACGCCCTGACAACAGCTTTGTCGCGCAGTTCATCGGCGAGAACAACAAATTGTCGGGCACGATCGAAGAGATCGGCGACGGCAAATGCACAGTGCGGCTGATGACGGGCGAGGTGATTGATGCCACGCCGGTCAATGTGACGGAAAAAGGGGCCAAGACGCTGGTCTCGATCCGGCCCGAACGGGTGGAATTCAAGCCCGAGATGATGCCGCCGGGCGCCCATACGCTGAACGCCGAAGTGATTGAGATCATCTATATGGGTGATATCCTGCGGGCGGTGCTGCGGGTCGCGGGTTCGGACGAGTTCGTGATGAAAATGCGCAATACGCTGGGCCAGACAAAGCTGGCACCCGGCCAGACCATCAAGGTGGGCTGGCATCCGCAGGATGCCCGCGCCCTCGACCCCTGATGCAACAAGACCGGCGGAAAACGCGGGCATAACGGTTCACGTATCACTTGAAAAACTGGGAGTAACACAATGAAAAGACTGCTTATCCTTTCAACAGCACTGACCGGCTTTGCCTTTGCGGCACAGGCCGAGATCACGCTGATGTCCTGGGGTGGTGCCTATGGCGCAGCCCAGACCGAGGCCCACCTGAAGCCCTATACGGCGGCAACAGGCATCGCCACCACGATGGTCGACAGTGACAACCCGGCGCAGCCGATCAAGGCGATGGTCGAGGCAGGCAACGTCACGATCAACGTGGCGTCGGTGGAATATGCCGATGCGATCCGCCTGTGCGACGAAGGCCTGCTTGAGCCGATCAATATTGCGGACCTGCCGGCAGGTTCGGATGGCACCCCGGCGGCCGAAGACTTTCTGGCCGGCGCCGTGACGGATTGAGGCGTATCGACTGATATCTGGGCGACGGTCTTTGCCTATGACACCACCAAGTTCACGGATGCGGCGCCGACAACGGCGGCTGACTTCTTCGACCTCGAAAAGTTTCCGGGCAAGCGCGGAATCCGCAAGGGGGCCAAGGCCGTGCTGGAATTCGCGCTGATGGCAGATGGTGTGCCGGCGGCCGAAGTCTATGACGTGCTGGGCACGCCCGAAGGCGTTGACCGTGCCCTGGCCAAGCTGGACACCATCAAGTCCGAGGTTGTCTGGTGGGAAGCGGGCGCGCAGCCGCCACAATTGCTGGCAGATGGCGAAGTGGTGATGACCACGGCCTATAACGGCCGGATCTTCAACGCGGCCATTGGCGAAGGCAAACCGTTCCAGATCGTCTGGGATGGCCAGATCTATGAAAACGAAATGTATGTCATCCCGAAGGGCGCACCGAACGCCGATGCAGCACTTGAGTTCATCAAGTATGCAACATCGACCGAAGGCCTGCGCGCACAGGCACAGCACATTTCCTACGGCCCGGCGCGCAAGTCGTCGATGCTGGAAGAGCTGGTGTTCAACGATGGCAAGACGGTGATGGCGCCGCACCTGCCGACGGCACCGGAAAACCTGACGAACGCGCTGGAATCAAACTTTGAATTCTGGGTCGACCGGGATGCCGAGTTGAACGAGCGTTTCAACGCCTGGTTGGCCGCAAACTGAACCTGACCTGTGCAAGGGGGGCCGGTCTGGCCCCCCTTGTCGCCACCGTTCCAACGAAAGATCGCTGATGTCCGAGGCATTGCTGGTAACCTCTGATGGCCGCCCGCTGAAGGCCGCGCTGGTGCAGGCGCAGGGCCGGGCCAAGCGGCGGGCGTTCTGGCTGGTGGCACCATTGCTGGCGTTTGTGGTGATCACGTTTCTGGTGCCCATCGGCCAGATGCTGCACCGGTCCGCCTATCATGACGGGTTTTCGGCCAATGCACCGCAGGTCTCGGCGTGGTTTGCCGCCAATCCACGCGGCACTGTGCCCGATGAGGCCGCCTATGCGGCGCTTGCCGCTGATTTTGTCGCGATGCAGGCCGCCAAGACCGCAGGTCTGGCCGGAACGCGGGTCAATTACACCTTGCCAGAAACCCGGTCACTGTTCACCAAGACCGCCCGCAATGCCGATGAGCTGGCCCCGCCCTTTCAGGCGGCCTTGCTGGCCATCGACCCGAAATGGGGCGACCCCCTTGTCTGGGAGGCAATGCGCTCTGCGGCATCGCCTTACACGATGGATTTTTATCTGATCGCCACGGATTATGAGCGGACAGCCGATGGCGGCGTGGCCCGGGTGCCCGAGAACCAGCAGATTTATGTCTATCTGTTCGTCAAGACCTTTGTCTTGTCGGCGATCATCACCTTTGTCTGCCTGCTGCTGGCCTTTCCGGTGGCGCACCTTCTGGCGACCTTGCCGATGGCCAAGGCCAACCTGCTGATGATTCTGGTGCTGTTGCCGTTCTGGACATCGCTTCTGGTGCGCACAACCAGCTGGATCGTGCTGTTGCAAGGGCAGGGCGTGGTCAATGAATCACTGCTGGCGCTTGGGGCGATTGCCGATGATGCGCGGCTGAACATGATGTACAATCAGACCGGCACGATCATCGTCATGACGCATATCCTGCTGCCGTTCATGATCCTGCCCCTCTATTCCGTCATGCGGGTGATCCCCCCCAGCTATGCCCGCGCGGCCCGCAGCCTTGGGGCCACCAGCTGGACCACCTTTCGCCGCATCTACCTGCCGCAGACCCTGCCGGGGATCGGGGCGGGCGCGCTGCTCGTGTTCATTCTGGCGGTTGGCTATTACATCACGCCGGCACTTGTGGGCGGGGCGGATGGGCAGCTGATCTCGAACTTCATCGATTTCCACATGGACAAGTCGAACTGGTCACTGGCGGCCGCGCTGTCGGCGATGCTGCTGGCCGGTGTGCTGGTGCTGTACTGGCTGTATGATCGCCTGATCGGCATCGATAACCTCAAGCTTGGGTGAACCTATGGCGCTGCCAACCTATGCCGACCCGCTAGAGCGTCTTTGGCATTACACCTATATCGCCATCTGCGTGGCGGTGTTTGTCTTCCTGATTTCGCCGATCCTTATCGTCATTCCGCTGTCGTTCAACGCCGAGCCCTATTTCACCTTTACCGAGGCGATGCTGACCTTTGATCCGGTCGGCTATTCGCTGCGCTGGTATGACAGCCTGCTGACCTTCGGCATGCAGGCCCCCGAGGCGCTGCGCGATGCAAGCTGGTGGTCGGATGCCTGGAACAACGCAGCCTGGGTGAAGGCGGCGAAGAACTCGGTCATCATCGGCTTCTGGTCGACGATTCTGGCCACAGTGCTGGGCACACTGGCGGCCCTTGGCCTGTCACGCCCGGAAATGCCCTATCGGCGGTTGATCATGGCCATTCTGATCAGCCCGATGATTGTGCCGATCATCATCATCGCAACCGGGCTGTTCTTCTTTTACTCCAGTCCTTGCGCGATCATCGGGTTGGACTGCGGGCGGCTGACATCAACCTATCTTGGCGTCATCATGGCGCATGCGACACTGGGCATCCCCTTCGTGATCATCACGGTCACGGCGACGCTGTCGGGCTTTGACCAGTCCTTGATCCGGGCCAGTGCGAGTCTGGGGGCGAACCCGCGCACGACCTTCTTCAAGATCATCATGCCGCTGATCCTGCCCGGGGTGATTTCCGGGGCGCTGTTTGCCTTTGTGACCTCGTTTGACGAGGTGGTGGCCGTGCTGTTCATCGCGGGCCCGGATCAGCAGACCATCCCGCGGCAGATGTGGAACGGCATCCGCGAGGCGATCAGCCCGGCGATCCTTGCCGTAGCAACCTTGCTGGTGATTGTGTCGATTGCCTTGCTGGCGACGGTCGAATTGCTGCGCCGCCGGTCAGAACGCCTGCGCGGTGTGTCGCCGGCCTGACCCCCGCCGCAGGGCTGTCTTTGCACGGCAAGGCCGGAACATCGGTTCCGGGGCTACGTCTTTTCGTCAAGCGGGTGATCAGTCGCGCCCCCCCCGGTCAGGGCAGGATATGCAGCCAGCCCCAGATCGTCAGGATCGACAGCGCCGTGGCCACCAGCACAGCCGAGGCATTCACCCGCTTGGCCACGCCATAGAGATTGGCGAACACATAGGCATTCACCCCCGGTGCCATGCAGGCCGTCATGACCACCGACCGCAGGGCCGGCGTCTCAAGATCGAACACGAACCGCCCCAGCCCATAGGCCAGCCCCGGATGCAACAGCAGGCTTGCGCCGCAGATCATGGCAATCGTCGCCCGGTCTCCTTCGGTCCGATAGCGGATCAGCACCCCGCCCAGCCCGAACAGCGCCGCCGGAATGGCCGAAGCGGCCACCATGTCCACCGCCGATTGCGCGACCCCGGGGATCGCCAGCCCTGACAGGTTCACCGCAAACCCCGCCATGATCCCGATGACCAGCGGTTGCGTCACGATCGCCCGCACCACCTTGCGCGCCAATGCCAGCGGCGACAGGCCCAACCCGCGCGCCCGCACCATCTCCATCGCCGTGATCCCGGCGCCGTAGAACAGCGGCGAATGGATCGAGATGATGGCAAAATTCCCGGCAAGTGCCGCCGTGCCATAGGCGCGTTCGGTAATCGGCACGCCCAGCAGCAGCGAATTTGAAAACAGGCAGGCAAAGCCGATGGCCACGCAATCGGCGGCGGGGCGGTGAAACAGCAGGCGCGCGCCTGCGACCCCGGCACCAAACGAGGCAAAGGCCGCAAGGTAGAACGACAGCATCAATCCCGGATCATAGGCCAGCGTCAGATCAAGTGCTGCCACCGATTTGAACAGCAGCATCGGCGCGGCAAAGTTCTGGGCATAGCGCATGATGCCATCGACCGTGCCCTCGTCCATCCAGCGCGCACGCGCCATGACATAGCCAAAGCCGATGACAAGGAACACCGGCAGGATGACATCCAGCAGCGCGCTCAATCGGGATAGCTGATCTGCAGCCCGTCATGGGCCGGGATCACCCCTTGCGGCAGTTCGGCGCACAGCGTGTCATAGTCCAGATCAACATGCATGTTCGTCAGCACGGCGCGTATCGGGGCCGCCCGTGCGATCCATTCCAGCGCCAGGGCCAGATGCGCATGGGTCGGGTGCGGCTTGCGGCGCAGCGCATCCAGCACCCAGCAATCCAGATTGGCCAGATGCTGCCAGCTTTCCGAAGGGATCGCGACCACATCGGGCAGATAGGCCAGCGGGCCGATGCGAAAGCCAAGCGCCGCCATTTCCCCATGTTCCGCGCGAAACGGTGTCAGCGTGATTTCACCGCCTGCACCGCTGATATGCACCGGCCCGTCGATCAGGTGCAGATCAAGGATCGGCGGATAGGCTGATCCGTCTTCCTGTGCAAAGGCATAGCCAAAGCGCGCGCGCAAGGCGGCCTGTGTGGGCGCATCGGCCCAGACCGGCACCCGCGCGCGCATGTTGAAGACGATCTGGCGCAGATCGTCGATGCCATGCATGTGGTCAGCGTGGCTATGGGTGTAGACAACGGCATCCAGCGTGCCGACACCGGCATCCAGCAGTTGTTCGCGCATGTCGGGCGAGGTGTCGATCAACACCCGCGTCGTTCCCTGATCCGTGCTGCGTTCCACCAGCATTGAACAGCGGCGGCGGCGGTTACGGGGATTGCCCGGGTCACAATCGCCCCAGTCTCCCCCCAGGCGCGGCACCCCGCCTGATGACCCGCAGCCAAGGATGGTAAAGGTCAAACCCATCAGGCAGCACTGCGGGCAAGGCGGGCACGGGGGAACAACCGGTCGAAATTTGCCGTTGTCTGTGCCGCAAAGGCAGCCGCGTCAAGACCATAAAGCGCCGCCCCGGCCTTGGCGGTAAAGGCGGTATAGGCCGGTTCGTTCCGCCGCCCGCGATAGGGCGGGGGGGCAAGATAGGGGCTGTCGGTTTCCAGAAGGATCCGGTCCACCGGTGCCGCCGCAAAGATGGCGCGCAGCGCATCGCTTTTTGGAAAGGCGGCAATCCCCGACATCGACAGGTAAAACCCCAGATCAAGCGCTGTCTGCGCCAGTGCCGCACCTGATGAAAAGCAATGCATCACACAGGCAAAGGGCCGCACGCGCATGCCTTCGGTCAGCATCCGGGCCATGTCATCATCGGCATCGCGCGCGTGGATGATCAGCGGAAGGCCGCTTTCCTGTGCTGCGGTGATGTGCAGGCGCAGGCTGGTCTGTTGCAGATCCTTGCTGTCGGCTGAATAGTGATAGTCAAGACCGGTCTCGCCAATGCCCACGCATTTGGGGTGCTGCGCAATTGCCAGCAGCCCCGCCACTGTCGCCATCGGTTCTTCGGCCGCACTCATCGGGTGGGTGCCCGCTGCGTAAAACACGCCGGCATAGCTTTCGGCAATCGCGCGGACCCGCGGTTCATGGCGCAACCGGGTGCAGATCGTCACCATCCGCGTGACCCCCGCCGCATGGGCCCGGGCAACAATCGCGTCGCGTTCATCGTCGAAATCGGGAAAGTCGAGGTGGCAGTGGCTGTCAACCAGTTCGGGTGTCATGCGTCACCTGTATGGCAGGGCGGCTGCCTGGGCATTGATCTTGAGAAGCGTATCCAACAGAAGGGCTGCGGGGTCAAGGTTGACCGCCCGTCCCTTGCGCGCCCGCTGGCCCAGCGATTGCGCCAGATCGGCCCAGGCGCGGGCTGCCGCTTGATCGGGCGCCAGCCGTGCGAAAAGGGCGGCTTCGCCGGGGGCCGCCTCGGGCAGCAGGGGCAGGCCACGCGCCCCGCTGCGGGCCAGCCGCGCCAGAAACAGATCGATCAGCAGCAGCACCAGATCGAACTGCGCATCGTTGTTGCGCCCAGCGGCCGATTCCGCCAGGGCCAACGCCTTGACCCGGTCCAGCCGGGGCAGGGTGCCCATCAGCGCGACCAGCCCCTGATACAGCGCCAGCCCGTCCAGATTGGTCAGGCGAAAGGCCTCGCCCACCGAACCGCCGGCAAGTGCTGCCAGCGCAGGCGCGGCGGCGGGGTCAACGGCACCGCCGGCCAGGGTCAGGGCATCTGACAGGTCTTGTGGTGCAAGTGGCCCCAGCCGCAGTTCCCGACACCGCGAACGGATGGTGGGCAGCAGGCGATGTGGCTGATGGCTGATCACCAGAAAGGTGGCGGCGGCAGGCGGCTCTTCCAGCAGTTTCAGCAGGGCGTTGGCGGCATTCACGTTCATTTCGTCCGCGCAGTCGATGATCGCCACGCGCCGCCCGCCATCTGCCGATGAAAGGGCAAAGAACGATTTCATCCGCCGCACCTCATCCACCCGGATATCCTGGGCCAGCGCGGTGTCCTTGTCATTCGCGCCGCGCCGCAGCAGGTACAGCCGTGGTTCAGCCAGTTGCAGCATGCGGCGGGCCAGCGGTGTGTCATCTGCCGTGATCAGGCTGTCCGGCGGCGGCGGTGCGCCAAAAAGCCCGCCGCCCGTGTCCCCCCCATCCGCCGGGGCAGACAGCAGAAATCGGGCGATTTTCCACGCAAGCGTCGCCTTGCCCACCCCGCGCGGCCCGCTGATCAACCAGCCATGGTGCAGCCGCCCGCCATTGAAAGCCGCGACAAAGCTCTGGGCGGCCGCCGTGTGGCCGTAAAGCACCGCTGTCTCGCGCGGGTGGGGCGCACCGGCGATGCGGTCGGGTTCGGGCAGGTCATCCGACATTGCAGGCGGCGCGCACGTCAAGGGCCACGGCATCAGCATCACGCGCACCGTCAATGACGCGAAAGCGCGGCTGTGTCGTGGCAAGGGCCAGAAAACCCGCGCGCGCCCGGGTCTGAAAGGCCAGTCCCATCTCCTCGAACCGCAGTTCGGTGCCCGCCCGTGCCGTGGCCCGCGCAAGGCCAAGCGCGGGATCAAGGTCAATCAGGATCGTCAGGTCAGGCTCGACCCCGATCATCAGGTCATGCAAGGCGTTGACCATGCCTGTCAGGTCGCCCCGCGTGATGCCCTGAAAGATGCGCGTGCTGTCTGCAAAACGGTCGGTGATGACCACCTCACCCCGCGCAAGTGCCGGGCGGATGGTCTTTTCCAGATGGTCGCGGCGCGCTGCCGTGAACAACAGGATCTCGGTTTCCGCCGACCAGCGGTCAGCGTCCCCTTCCAGCACCAGCCGGCGGATTTCCTCGGCCCCCGTGCTGCCACCCGGTTCGCGCGTCAGGGTGACGGCATGCCCCTCGGCGCGCAACTGCGCGGCCAACCGCCTTGCCTGCGTCGATTTGCCAGAACCATCAATCCCTTCAAAGCTGATGAAACGCCCGGTCATCCTAGCTGGCATCGGCCCCGGTGACATGTCGCTGCCACAAGATCTGCCCCGCCTTTGTCACCCGCGCCAAAAAGCCCGCCTTGCCCACGTCTGCTTCGGCGACCAGCGGCACCCGCGCATCGGGCAAACTGGGAATATGGATCACCAGTTCCGCAACCGGCTGGCCCTTGGCAATCGGTGCCGCAAGCGGCCCGGTATACACCACCTCGGCCGTCACCTGATCCTGCACCAGGGCCGGCACCAGAAAGGTCGCATCCGTCTGCGGCACAAGGCCTACGGTCGCGGCATCGCCCAGCCAGACTTCGGCTGCCGCAACCCGCTCGCCCGCGGTAACCAGCGTCTTTTCCGCAAACTGCCGGAAGGCCCAGCTGACGATCTTTTCCGCCTCTTCCGCCCGGGCCTGTTCGGTTTGCAGCCCGGTAATCACAAAGATCACCCGCCGGTTGCCCTGCACCGCCGACCCGACAAGCCCATAGCCAGCCTCAGAGGTATGGCCCGTTTTCAGCCCGTCAGCCACCGGCCCGCCTGCGCCAAAATTCAGCCGCAGCAGGGGGTTGCGATTGTTGGCGTTCGATTCCGCCCGATTTCCGTAATTGAAGGTCGTTTCGGCGAAGATCGGGTAATATTCCGGGAATTCCTCGATCAGCCGGCGTGCCAGGATGCCAAGATCCTTCATGCTCATTTCATGGCCCGCCGCAGGCCAGCCCGAGGCGTTGATGAAGGTTGAATGGTTCATGCCCAGGGCGCGCGCGCGTTCGGTCATCTGTGCGGCAAACGCCTCTTCCGAACCGGCCAGCCCTTCGGCCACCACCACGCAGGCATCATTGCCGGAATTGATGATCATGCCGTAGATCAGATCGCGCACCGTCGGGCGGTCCTGTTCGTTCAGGAACATCGTTGATCCGCCCATCGCCTTGGCGCGCGAGGACACGGCAAAGGTCGTGTCCATCGTCACCCGGCCATCGTCCAGCGCCTCAAACAGCATGTTGATCGTCATCAGCTTTGACATGGACGCCGGGGGCAGGGGCGTATCGGCGTTCTTGTCCATAAGAACCGTATGTGTCGTGACGTCATAGACCCAGGCCGCTGTCGCCGCCGTATCGAACGCGCGGGCCTGCAGCGGGCCCAGCAACAGCAGGGTCAGCGCGGCCAAAAGCCGGATTGGCGCAAGACATGGCAACAGGCGCATAAGGCCCCCCTTGGTCGTTAGCGTGACAGAAGATAGGCGTCGGCAAAACCCGCGCCTTTGACCTTTTGCAACAGCGCGTTGCGGTTGCCGCTGCCGGATGCGACCACACTCCAGAATTCGCGCCCCTGGCTTGATTCCTTGCGGATCGTTGCCGCCACACCGGCGCCCGACAGCGTATTGGCCGCGCGCTTGGCATTCGCCTCGACGCTGAATATGCCAACCTGGATGCGCACATCGCCACCTGCGGCGGCAGGTGCGGCCGTTGCGCCCGCGTCAGCCGGGGCCGCAGCGGGCGCTGTTGGCGTTGTGGCGGCCGTCCGGTCTAGCGCCGCAGCGGCCCCGGCCGCAATGTCGGTGCCTTCATTCGCAGCATCAAGCGTTTCGGCCGTATCCAGCACGGGCGCCGCCACCGAAGGGGCCACTTCCGGCGCTTCCTCGCGCCGCAGGGCGGTCACGTTGATTTCGGCCGGTTGTCCCGCCAGAATGCCAAGCGCCTCGGCCGCATCGGACGAGATCTGCAGTTTCGGGCCGGGGTTGTCACGTTCACGCCGGAACAGTGCGCCGATGACAAATGATCCGTTGGCCGGATTGCGCAGGATCACCCGCTCGGGGTCGGTCGCATCGGGCGAGGCAACCCAGACACCGCCCAGCGACGGGCGGCCATCCCACAGCGCGGTATCACTGGTCTGGAAAACCTCGGGCGCCTCGACATCGCGGTCGACAAGGCGCGTGGCCCGTGATGTGCGGGCCGGTGTGACAACCG
>JALOSO010000225.1 GCA_025458385.1 Paracoccaceae bacterium
CTCATCCACCACGCGCAGGTTTTCCACCTTCAGCACCACTTCGCCCGGTGTCGCAGGTTTCTTATCCACCTCCAGCAGCACCTTGCGGCCCACCATCAGTTCGGCCAGCTCCTCGGGGCTGGTCTCAGCGGTTTTCACATGCCCCACCATCGTACCGCGCCGCATGACCGAGACGTTATCCGTATTCTCCATGATCTCGCGCAGCTTGTGCGTGATCACGATGATCGTCTTGCCCTGCGCCTTCAGCCCTTTCAGAATGCGGAACAGGTGATCCGCTTCCGAAGGCGTCAAGACGCCCGTTGGTTCATCCAGAATCAGGATATCCGCCTGCCGATACAGCGCCTTCAGGATTTCCACGCGCTGCTGGTGGCCCACTGACAGATCCTCGATCAGCGCATCGGGGTTCACGTCCAGTTCATACTCGCGCGCAAGGTCGGCCAGCACGCGCCGCGCCTTGGATAGTGAGGTGTTCAGCATCGCGCCATCCTCGGCCCCCAGCACGATGTTTTCCAGCACGGTAAAGTTCTGCACCAGCTTGAAATGCTGAAACACCATGCCGATGCCTGCGCGGATCGCACTTTGGCTATCCGGGATTTGCGTCGGCTTGCCGCCCACGAAAATCTCGCCTGCGTCGGCCTTGTAGAACCCGTAAAGGATGCTCATCAGTGTGGACTTACCCGCGCCGTTTTCGCCGATGATGCCGTGGATCGTGCCGCGCGGCACGGAGATGGAGATATCCTTGTTGGCCTGCACCGGGCCAAAGGATTTGGATATGCCCTTGAGTTCGATGGCGGCTTGGGGATCGGTCATGAAGGGGCCTTCTGGCGCGTGTGTGCGTGCAGTCTGCCCGGATCGCGCTTGGCAAGGCAAGCGTTAACCGTGCGGGTCAGTTCAGGTTTTCACAAGGCGGCGTGTCCGGGCAGATATCTGCACGAAAGCCTTGCAGAAGCAGTGAAAGTGCCGGGGAATCGGCGTTTTCATGGCCGGGGCTGCAGAGCAGGGTGGCATGGGGGGACAGTGCATCCTGAAAGGTGGCATCCCAGCCGATTTCCACCGATACCATCTGTTCGGCAGCATAAAGCAGGTGGTCGACATAGGCGGTGTAGGCGGCCCCTTGGGCGGATGCGATCAGGCCGCAGGCATTGCCGGGCGCGGCAAAGGCGGGGTTGGCCACGGCAAGGGCCAGATGCGCGGCATAAGCCTCACGCGCGGACTGGGCGCGCGATGTGGCATCGGCGGCGCGCAGTTGCAGGGCGATGCCAGCCACGGCCAGCACGGCGGTGGCAGCGGTGATGATGGCGCAAGCGGCCATGATGGCGTTGGCGTGGCGGGATAGCCCGTTCATGCTGATGGCACCTCATGCGTGGCGCAATGGATGCCGCCACCGATTTCGCCCAAGGCATCGGCGTTCAGCATCACGATCTGCCGCCCGGGATAGTGCCGCGCAAGGGCAGCTTCCGCAGCGGCGTCGGCGTTGCCGTCGCCAAATTGTGCAGCAATGACCGCGCCGTTACACACAAAGTAATTGGCATAGGATGCCACGAAATCAACGGCTTGCACCCGCCTGCGTTCGGGTTCGAAGATCACATCCACCTCAAGCCCCTCGGCCTGCACCATCGCCAGCGTGGCGGCAGCCGCCTGATGGAACGGATCACCCGGATCGGGGGTTTGCGGCATGTTGATCAGCACGCGGTTCGGGCCGGTCAGCCGCAGCAGGCTGTCGATATGGTAATCGGTGATGTCTTCGTCCCGCAGGCCGGGTGACCAGATCATGCGGCTGGCACCATAGGCGGCCAGTAGGGCGGCCTCGATATCGGCGCGGGCCATGCCGGGGTTGCGGTTATCGTGCAGCCAGCTGCTTTCATGTGCAATCAGCAGGCCGTGGCCATCCTGTTCCACCCCGCCCGCCTCGCCCTGCAAAGGCGACGGCAGCACCGGCAGGCCCAGGCGTTCTGCCACGCGGGCGGCAATCTGGCCATCATGGCTATGCACCTGCCGGTTGCCCCAGCCGTTGAAGCGGATATGGCTGACCTGCCGGTTGCCCTTGCCATCCACGGCGATGATCGGGCCGGAATCCCGCGCCCAAAGGTCTTCGGTGGGGATATCCCACAGACTGACACCTGCGGTCAGGCGGGGCTGGATCGTGGCATGCAGGGCGGCATCGGCCAGCAGGAGGACGGGTTCAAAAGCGGCAATGGCATTGGCGATGTTCAGAATGGTGGCCTGCACGTCCTGCAGAAAATCGGCGTCGTCATAGACGCGGGGGGAATTGGGCCATTGCATGAGGGTGAATTCATGCGGGGCCTCTTCGGGCGGGACGTGGAAGGCGGGGGATTCGGCCATGGTCGAGCGGGCCATGAAAGGCAGGCCGATGGTTGCGGTGGCAGACAGAAAGCGGCGGCGGTTCATGGGTTTTCCAGATAACAGGTAGTCGCTGGCAGGGGTAACGCTTCGGGTCGCTCATCACTCCCAAGTGGTCGTTCTTCGCTGCGGGGTCCGGCGAAGAACGACCGAACGGGAGTGATGAGCGGCCGGTTCAAAGCAAAGGCCCGCGCCAAGGCAATGGCGCGGGCCCGATATCCACGCTGTCAGCCGATCAGAACGTTGCGGCCGGGCAGGTGTTGTCGGACATGTAGTCATGCACGACCAGCTCGCCCGACTTGATCTTGGCCGCAGCCGCATCCACTGCCGCCTGCATTTCCGGCGTCACGAGGGCCGCGTTGTTTTCATCCATCGCATAGCCCACGCCATCGTTGGCCAGCGACAGGACGTTCACGCCCGGCGTCAGGTTTTCACCTTCGGTGAAGGCTGCATAAACAGCGTTGTCCACGCGCTTGAGCATCGAGGTCAGCACCGAACCGGGGTGCAGGTAGTTCTGGTTGCTGTCCACGCCGATCGACAGGATGCCTTCGTCCGCTGCCGTTTGCAGAACGCCCACGCCCGTGCCGCCGGCCGCCGCAAAGATCACGTCCGCGCCCTGGGCTTTTTGCGCCTTGGTCAGTTCGGCCCCCTTCACCGGGTCATTCCATGCCGCAGGCGTGGTGCCCGTCATGTTCAGAACAACAGTCGCATTCGGGTTGGCGGCCATCACACCCTGCGCATAGCCGCAGCCAAAGCGGCGGATCAGCGGGATGTCCATGCCGCCGATGAAACCAACCGTGCCGGTCTTGGAGGCAAGGCCAGCCATCATGCCAACAAGGTAAGACCCTTCATGTTCGGTAAACACGACGGATTTCACGTTGGGCTGATCCACGACCATGTCGATGATCGCGAACTTGGTATCCGGGAAATCGGGGGCGACGGTGTTGAGCACATCACCAAAGGCAAAGCCTGTCATGACAACCGGGTTGGCACCGGATTCGGCCAGCTGGCGCAGGGCCTGTTCGCGCTGTGCCTCGGACTGCATTTCCAGTTCCTTGAACGTCCCACCCGTTTCGGTGGCCCAACGCGTGGCACCGTTGAAGGCCGCTTCGTTGAAGGATTTGTCGAACTTGCCGCCAAGGTCAAAGATGATGGCAGGCTCGGCCACGGCCACACCGGCGGTCAGCGCAACCAGCGCGCTTGCGCCCATCAGGTGTTTCATCAGGGTCATGTATCTCTCCCAGGTTATGGTTTCTTTCGCCCCGATGGTGGCTGCCAGATTCGGCAGGCCAGCCCGGGGGATGGCCGAAGTTAGGGCCGAAGGCGCGGGGGTGGTCAACACCTATTTGCGTGACGCAGCGCCATTGCATGCCTGATTTTTGACTGATCGATCAGATATTGGGCGCATCCGGCGGGCCAAGCACGCGGGCCATCAGAACGGCATCCACAGGCGGGCGGCCGGGCGTGCGGTAATAGCCGCGGCGCAGGCCTGTCGGGGCAAAGCCTGCGGCGGTGTAAAGGGTGATGGCGGGGGTGTTGTTGGCGGCCACCTCAAGGAAGGCATGGTCGGCAGCGCGCAGGCGGGCCTGATAGACAAAGCGGCTGACAAGGCGCGCGCCAAGGCCACGGCGGCGGTTCTGGGGGGCCACGGCAAGCGTCAGCAGTTCGGCCTCACCAGCTGCGACACGGCCGATCAGCAGGCTGTCAGCCTCGGTCAGGGTAAAGCACAAGGGATCGGCGGCAAAGGCGGCAAAGCTGGCTTCGGACCATGGCGCAGGGTGGGTAAAGCACAGGGCATGCAGGGCGGCCATGTCGGCGGGGGTCATGGCGGGTTGGCCTTGTCTGGTGGCCGCGCGCCTTGGGGCGGCCCCCCCACCCCATCCCTCCCCCACGGGGGGGGAGGGAGGCGACGGGCCTTTTCGCGTGCCACAATCTGCAAGCCGTCAACGCCTTGCGCAGCGGTCGCGCGGCGCGCCTCCCCTCCCCCCCGTGGGGAGGGGAGGGGGGTGGGGGGGTGCAACAAGGCAAGGCCGGGCATCATGACAGAATGGTGGGCGGCGCGTCGGATGGCGGCGCGGCATCCGCCCCCCGCAGGTAAAAGGGCGCAGGGCGCGGGTTGGGCTGGCCAAACCGGCTGGCGGCGATATGCGCGATGGCATGGGTCAGCGGCATGGCCGCAGCAAGCGGATTTGGCGCGGCACTTCCCGTGAGAAGATCGGTTTCAATGACATGCGGCAAGTCGGACAGGTCCAGCAGCAGCGCCGTATCGTCACCCGTCCCAAACCCCTGCACATAGACCCCCCCGCGCCGTGCATCCTCGATCACCGTCAGCGGGCGCGGCAGGCCATGCGCCAATGCTTCCAGCCGCGTCACCCCAATCGCCGGAATGCCCAAGCCCAGTGCCAGCCCCCGCGCCAACGCCACGCCAATCCGCACGCCCGTAAAATTGCCCGGCCCCGTGCCCACCGCAATCGCTGCAAGATCGGCCCATCGATGCGGCGCAAGCACCTGTTCCAGCATCGGCAGCAGGGCCTCGGACTGGCCCTTTTCCATCGGCACAAAGGCCTCCGATACGATCCGGTCGCCCGATAGCAAAGCGGCGGCGCAATGCGCCGCCGATGTATCGAACGCCAAAATCAGCGGTTCAGGCGGCAACCGGGCGCACCTCAACCACTTCCGGAATGTAA
>JALOSO010000226.1 GCA_025458385.1 Paracoccaceae bacterium
TGAAACCGGCGTGTCAGAGCGCAGCCTTTACCGCGATATTGCATCGCTGCGTGCCAGTGGCGCACTGATTGATGGGGCATCCGGCCTTGGCTACACGCTGACGGAAGACCCCGCCTTGCCGCCGCAGATGTTCACCCGGCTGGAGGTGGAGGCGCTGATGCTGGGCCTTGCGGAAGTGCGCCTGTCGGGTGACCCTGAACTGGCCCGCGCCGCCGAAATGGCTGGCGCGAAGATCACGGCCACCCTGCCAGAACGCGTGCAGCGGCAAGCCATTCATGCCGTGCAGCAGACCTATCGCTTTGAAAAACGCCAGCCCGCGCCTGCGCACCTGTCGCTGATCCGGCAGGCCGCATGGGAGGAACGGGCGGTCGACTTGCGCTATCGGGACGGCGACGGGGCACCAACCGCCCGGCGTATCCTGCCTTTGTCTGTTGTGTTTCTGGACCGGTCGCTGATGTGTCTGGCCTATTGCACGCTGCGGCAGGATTTCCGGCGTTTTCATCTGAACCGCATGTCGGATGTTGCCTTGTCCGACCACAGCTTTCGCCCCCGCCGCGTACCCTTGCTGCGCAGCTTTCTGGCGCAGATCCGTGGTGAAACTAAGGCCTGACACCACGCGTAACTGCGCAGGACCAAACAACGGGGATGACAAGACGATGGCGGCGCACGACTTTCACATCGTCACCACATGGCTGATTGAGGGGCAGATTTCCGAGATTGCGGCCATACTGACCGATGCGCTGGCCCTGCCTGATTGGTGGGGCGATGTGTACCTTTCAACCGCCATCACGGCAGCGGGTGATGACAGGGGCATTGGGCGAAAGGTCGCCGTGCATTCCAAGGGGCGGCTGCCCTATTCCATCCGCTTTACTGCAGAACTGGTTTCCGCGAACCTGCCGCATCGCTGGGACATTGCGGCAACGGGTGATCTGACGGGGCAGGGGGTGTGGCGGCTGGAACAGCAGGAGGGTGTCGCGCTGGTGACCTATGACTGGCGCGTGGCGGCGGACCGCCCACTGTTTCGCAGGCTTGCGCCGATCATGCGGCCCGTGTTTGCGTGGAACCACAGATGGGCTATGGCGCGGGGTGAGGCCGCGCTCAGGCGCGAACTCATCCGCCGCACAGGCCGCATGACAGCCTAGATCGTCTGCAGTTTCGCGATCAGCCCGTCGATATTGCCGCCTTCACGATCCAGCATTGACCCGATTTCCGTGCGTTCTGACGCCAGCATGTTGACGCCTTCGATGATGATGTTGAAGAACAGGTTCTGCCCGGATTTATCCGACACATGCCAACGCAGGTCGAACGGGCTTTCGCCCTGCAGATAGGCGACCGAGATCACCTCGAAATAGCTTTTGATCGGGCGCGCATCCGTCACCTCGATCCGACCACCGATGAATTCGCGGAAACGCCGGCCGTACTTGCGGCTGATGTATCCCTGAAACGCCCGCGTGAAATCGCGCATCTGTCCGTCAGGCGCCCCCCGTGCCGCAGGCCCAAGCGCCGAACGCGCGATGGTCGGGACATCGGCGTATTGCTGAAAGATCCGCTCAAAACTGCCGAACATGGCGGTTTCAGACTGGCCAGAGTTGATGGTGTTGTTCACCTCGCCGATGGCGCGATCAATCAGCGCGCGGGCTTCGTCGACGTTCAGCGCGAAGGCGGCTTGCGGGGCGGCCAGCAAAGCGGCAGCACCCACCATGAGTGCGCGGCGAGAAGGCGAAAATCTGTTACTCGGCATAGGGGTCCTCGTAGGGGTCCAGGAAGGCGTCGTCACTGCCCGCTTCCTGCCCGAGTTCGAAGCGGCGGTTCTGCAGATACAAAAGCCGGGCCTGCGCGTAACTGTCGGCACTGTCATACAGGACCGAGTCGATCGTCTCGCCAAATCTGTAGCGATCACCAATGATTGACAATGCCTCGGCCCCCGAAGCGACCTCGGCATGCGCGGGTTTCAGCACATAGCTGAAGGGGTTCAGGAACAGATCAACGACCTGCCCCGCCGCATCGCGTGTCGTCGAAGGCCCGCGCACCGGCAGTTCCACATAGGCCCCTTCGCCAGCGCCCCAGATATGCAGCGTTTCGCCGAAATCGGTATCGCCTTCGGGCAGGCCAAGAAAGGTTGCGGCATCAAAGATACCGCCCAGGCCCATGACCGTATTCACCGCGAAACGCAGGGTGTTCTCGCCCGCCTTGTCAATGCGGCCTTGCAGGATGTTGTTGACCACATCCCCCGGCCCTTCCAGGTTTTCGGCAAAGTTGTTCACGCCCTGCCGCACCGGCCCCGGCACCACCGTGCCATAAACCCGTGACGCCGGACGCAGCAGCACCGTATCAACCCCCTTGTTGAACGAATGGATCGCCCGGTTGACCCCTTCGTTCGGGTCGTTCACGCCGCCCTGCCCCGACGGGCCGGCAGCACAGCCTGCCGTTAGGCTGGCAATAACCGCCAGTGTGCCATAGTTTCGCCAAATGTTTCCATTAGCGAAACGACGAAATGATGATGAGCAGGCCATGTCTTTGACGTCCAAAGCGGAATACGACGGGGTGCAGACCCGTAATTGCAGTGCTGCACTGATAGGATGCCCGCGCTGCAATGACAACCGCTGCACCGGCGCACAAGGGCAGGGAAGGCGGAATTATTCCGCATTTCGCAACAGCGTGATCGCGGGGGGGGTATGATGTCCAAGGGCCAGGTCAGTCAGGGCTTGCTTGAAATCCGCGCCGCAAGGGCCGATACGAAGGGTGCGCTGGCGGCTGTCATCGTGTTCAGCGTGCTCGTGAACTTTCTGATGCTGACCGGCCCTTTGTATATGCTGCAGGTCTATGACCGCGTGCTTGGCAGCCAGTCCGAGGCGACGCTGGTCGCGCTGACGCTGCTGATGACCTTTCTGTTCGTCGCCATGGGCTTTCTTGATTACGCCCGCGCGCGCATTCTGGCCCGCATCGGCGCCCGCCAGCAGGAAAAGCTGGATCGCCGGGTATTTTCTGCAGCCGTCCGTCGGTTGACAATTGCCCCCGCCGATCCCGCAGCCCAGGCGGCACAGCGCGATCTGGAATCGATCCAGCGGCTGTGGTCATCGCCCGTGCTGCTGGCGCTGATCGACATTCCCTGGACCCCCATGTTCATCGGCGCGATCTTTGTCTTTCATCCCTGGATGGGCTGGCTGGCAATTCTGGGTGGCGCTTTCCTGATCGTCGTCACCTTTCTGAACCAGCGCGCGACCGAAGCGCCGCTGCTGCAGACCAACGCCGCCGCGATGATGGCCGAACGCTATTCCGAAAACCTCAAGTCCGAATCCGAGGTGATTGCCGCCCTTGGCATGCAGGGCAATGCCTTTTCCCGCTGGAACCGCTTTCGCGCGATTGCGATGGGGCAGGCGATTGCCGCATCGGATGTCGGCGGCGTCTATTCCGGCATCACCAAAACCTTCCGCATGTTCCTGCAATCGATGATGCTGGGCCTTGGTGCGTGGCTGGTGCTGCGCGGAGAGTTGTCGGCAGGTGCAATGATCGCCGGGTCCATCCTGATGGGCCGCGCACTGGCCCCGATCGAACAATCCATCGGCCAATGGGCCGTCGTCACCCGTGCGCGCGAAGGCACCACGCGGCTTGCTGACCTGCTGACGCGCATTCCTGCAGAACCCGAACGCACAGCCCTGCCGCGCCCCCGCGCCATCCTCGAGGCGCAGAACCTGACAGTGCTGCCGCCCGGCGAACAGCAGGCCGTGCTGCGCATGGTCAACTTTCGCGTAGAGCCGGGGCAGGCCCTTGGCATCATCGGCCCATCAGGGTCTGGCAAATCGTCCCTCGCGCGGGCCCTGACGGGTGTCTGGCGCGCCGCTGGCGGCAAGGTCAGGCTGGATGGTGCGACGCTTGATCAATACGATCCCGATACCCTTGGCAGCTATATCGGCTACTTGCCGCAGCGCGTGTCACTGTTTGACGGCACGATTGCCGAAAACATCGCCCGCCTGTCGGCCGAACCCGATGCCGCCGCCGTGGTGGCCGCCGCAAAAAAGGCCGCCGCCCATGACATGATCCTGAAACTGCCCGATGGTTACGATACCCGGGTCGCCTCTGTTGGCGGGCGGCTGTCCGGCGGGCAGATTCAGCGCATCGGCCTTGCCCGCGCACTTTACGGCGACCCGGTGATCCTGATCCTTGATGAACCGAACTCGAACCTCGATAACGAAGGCTCGATGGCGCTCAATCTGGCGATCAAAGCCATGAAAGAGGCGGGCCGCGCCATTCTGATCATGGCACATCGCCCCGCCGCCATTCAGGAATGCGACTATCTGCTGGTGATGGAGGACGGCACACGCAAGGCTTTTGGCCCGCGCGATCAGGTGCTGCGCGACACCGTCAAGAACCATACGGAAATTGTGCGGTCGACGGGACCGGGGGGTGTTACATGACCGAGGCTGTAAAATGGTCGATGCGCAAGCCCTTGTTGCTGGGCTGGATCACGACCGGCGTCCTTGTCATCGGCTTTGGCGGGTGGAGCATGCTGTCCTCGATCGCCGGGGCGGTTGTCACCTCGGGCCAGGTCGAGGTGGATCAGCAGCGCCAGGTCGTACAGCACCCGGATGGCGGCATTGTTGCAATGATCAACGTCAAGGACGGGCAGGTTGTGGCCGCCGGCGATGTGCTGCTGCAACTGGATGGGTCGATGGTCACCTCGGAACTGGCGATTGTCGAAGGGCAGCTTTTCGAATTGCTGGCCCAACGCACCCGGCTGGAAGCGGAACGTGATGATCATGACACCCTGATGTTCACGGGCGAACTGGCGACACTGGCCACCGGCCGCAGCGATGTGGCCGCGCTTCTGGATGGCCAGCAGAACCTGTTTGCCACCCGTCTTGAAACCGCTGCCAAGCAGACCGAACAATTGCAGCGCCGCATGGGCCAGATCGATGCGCAGGTCATCGGAATCGATGCCCAACTGGCGGCCCTGGCCACCCAACAGGAATTGATCGGGCGCGAGTTGGCAGATCAACAATCGCTGCTGGACAGGGGGCTGGC
>JALOSO010000227.1 GCA_025458385.1 Paracoccaceae bacterium
CTGGAACTGCGCCTGCCGGGGATTACGGAATCTGCCCGCATCTTTGCCGGTGTCGATCTGCTGAAAGAACCGATCCCGGTGCTGCCGACGGTGCATTACAACATGGGCGGCATCCCCACGAACTATTGGGGAGAGGTGCTGAACCCGCTGCCCGGCAAGCCTGACAATATCTTCCCGGGCCTGATGGCCGTGGGAGAGGCGGGCTGTGCTTCCGTGCATGGTGCCAACCGCCTTGGCTCCAACTCCCTCATTGACCTTGTGGTGTTTGGCCGCGCCGCCGCCATTCGTGCCGCCGAAGTGGTGGACCCGAAATCAGCCGTGCCCCCCACCAATACAGCGGAGGTTGACCGCGCCCTGACCCGTTTCGACGGGTTGCGCCATGCCAAAGGTAACACCGGCACCGCAGAGCTGCGCCTGCAGATGCAGAAAACCATGCAGGCCGATGCCGCCGTGTTCCGCAGCGACAAGACCCTCGCCGAAGGTGTGGCCAAGATGACCAGGATCGCCGAAGGCATGGGCGATATCAACGTCACCGACCGCAGTCTGATCTGGAACAGCGACCTGATGGAAACGCTGGAACTGACGAACCTGATGCCGAACGCACTGGCCACGATCGTCGCCGCCGAGGCGCGCAAGGAAAGCCGCGGGGCGCATGCGCACGAGGATTATCCGAACCGCGATGATACCAACTGGCGCGTGCATTCGCTGGCCTACGTGGACGGGGCCAAGGTCACGCTTGGCACGCGGCCCGTACACCTTGACCCGCTGACCAAGGCCGAAGATGGTGGGATTGATCTGAAAAAGATCGCACCAAAGGCTAGGGTTTATTGATGGTTCGGTTGGCGTCTGTTCTGGCATTGGCCTTGTTGGCGGGTTGCGGCGAAAGGGCCTTTATTCAATATCAGGGGCGCGATGCGCAAACCGCACTTGAATGCGAAGCGGGTTATGCGGCCGCCAAGGAACAGGCCAGCAATACCCCGGTCGTTGTGCCCGGCGGTGCGGCGGGTCTGGTCGCGGTGGCCTTGACGGCTGGGGCTATTGGTGCAAACCGGGACGAAGCATACAGACAATGCCTTGCGCGGGTTGCCAACTTGCCACAGGGCGGTATCGGCGCACCCGCTGGCGCGCCACTGCAATCCACTCCGGCTGTGCAGCGGCCCGCTGCCATCACGCCGTCAAGCGGCTGTGTTCCGGGTGCAGGACCATTTCAAGGAGGGACGGGGTATTGCATCGGCAGATAGCGTCTGGCCTTGTCTTGCTGGCCCTTGCCGCCTGCTCGCCGCAGCAGCTGGCCAATGATGTCACGCGAGAGGCGGCGGAATCGGTGATTGTGCCGATCCTGTCGGATGTACTGCCCGGCCCGCAAGCGCAGGGCGCGGCGGTCTGCGTGCTGGACAATGCCACGCCCGATGAACAGCGCATGATCGCCCGCGATGTGGCGGTTTATGCCGGCAGCAGCACGGTGCAGAACGTGCTGGCCATCGCCACGCGACCAGCGACGCTGGCCTGTTTCCAGACGCTCGGGATCACCTCCCTGCCATCGCAGTGGACATTCTGATGCGTCGCAGCGCCCTTGCCCTTGTTGTGCTTTTGCCGATTGCCGCCTGTGGCCCCGTGTCCGTGCAACAGGCCGAACAGGAATGCCTGCCGAAGGCACGACTGGCGCAACAACCGCGCGGCGAGGTGGCGGTGGGCGTGAATTCCAACGGTCAGGTCGGTAGCCGGGTTGAGGTCAATGTCTCTTCTGACTTCCTTTTGGGCCGCGACCCCAATCAGGTTTTTGAAACCTGCGTCATTCAGCGGTCTGGCGCATTGCCCAGCCGTCCGTTCTACGATTACCCGGAAAGATAAGGCGAGATCATGGTTCAGTTCACCCTGCCCAAAAACTCCAAAATCCGCACGGGCAAGACCTGGCCAAAGCCAGCGGGCACCAACGTGCGCAAGTTCCAGATTTACCGCTGGTCGCCCGATGATGGCGAAAACCCCCGCGTCGATACCTATTTCGTCGACCTTGATACCTGCGGCCCCATGGTGCTGGACGCGCTGATCAAGATCAAATCCGAAATTGACCCGACGCTGACCTTCCGCCGCTCCTGCCGCGAAGGCATCTGCGGTTCCTGCGCGATGAACATCGACGGCACCAACACCCTCGCCTGCATTCGCGGGATTGATGAGGTGAAGGGCGATGTGAAAATCTACCCGCTGCCGCACATGGCCGTGGTCAAAGACCTGATCCCGGATCTTACGCATTTCTACGCGCAGCACGCCAGCATCATGCCGTGGCTGGAAACCAAGACGAACACGCCCGCCAAGGAATGGAAGCAATCAACCGAAGACCGGGCGAAACTCGACGGCCTTTATGAATGCGTGATGTGCGCCTGCTGTTCAACGTCCTGCCCGAGCTACTGGTGGAATTCCGACCGTTACCTTGGCCCGGCGGCGCTGCTGCACGCCTATCGCTGGATCATTGATTCGCGCGATGAGGCAACGGGCGAGCGGCTTGATGATCTGGAAGACCCGTTCAAGCTGTACCGCTGCCACACGATCATGAACTGCGCCAAGACCTGCCCAAAGGGGCTGAACCCGGCCAAGGCGATTGCCGAGATCAAGAAGCAGATGGTGGAACGCGTGGTCTGACCAATCGATCGCGGGGCACGAATTTTCGTCGAAAATTCGTGGTGGCCGGAAAAAGCGAATTTTCGTCGAAAATTCAGGCGATCCGCCGCACCCGCCCGCCCACTTGCACCGGGTCGCCCTGCTTGCCGGTGACCTGCACGTTCAGCACACAGGGCACGTCCATATCCTCGCCCTGCCGAATGCTAAAACGCCCGCCCGTCAGCGGCCAGCCCTGATCCACCAGCAGACCACCAAGCGCTGCTGCCGCCGCACCTGTGGCGGGGTCTTCCACGACGCCACCCACCGGAAAGGCGTTGCGCGCGATGATCAGCGCAGAAGATGAAAACCAGAGCAGGCTGATCGTCGTCAGCCCCATGGCTGCCATGACATCACGCAGGTCTTCGAACGGGTAATCCATATCGGCCAGCCGCCCCCGGTCACGCAAGGCCAGCACACCATGTGTCACGCCAGCATGCGCCAGTTGCGGCCCCATGCGCGGGTCAAGGTCTGTGGCTGACAGGGCAAAGTATTCGCACAGCACGGAGGCCAGGCTTTCCGGCATCGGGCGCGACCATGTGGGCGGCGAGGTCAGCGTTGCCTGCCAGCCATCGCCGTCAAGTGTCGCAGCCACCTTTGCCGCCCCTTGCGCCAATGTCAGATCAAAGCTTCCCGCGCCAAACCGCGCGCCCAAGGCCGCCCCAAGCGCTACTGTGGCATGCCCACAAAACGCAACCTCGGCTTTGGGGGAAAAGTAGCGCACCGCCCAACCGTCTGCGACCGGGGCCGCAAAAACGGTTTCGGAATAGCCGACTTCCCTTGCGGTTTGTTGCATCACGGCCGGGTCAGGCAGGATATCGCCAATCACCACACCCGCAGGATTACCCCCCTTTGCCCCGTCAGCAAAGGCAGCAAGACGTTCGATCTGCATGGTGCATTCCCCACTGTTTCGGCGGCTCTGGCACTGACAGTGGCGCAGCATGCCCGTGCCGCGCAAGGGGCCACGCCGTGATGCCCCCCATCACAAGACCTGATCATCAACCGATGTTGCGCAGGGCGTTTGCCACTTCGGCCGGCATCTGGTCCAGCCCTTCGGTCAGATCGTGGATCGCCTGGATCAGCGATTCGGCCTGCGTGATCGCCACCGGATCAAAGGGCTGCGTCGCGGTGACCGAACCGATCGTGCGCGATGCAATCGGCCCGATGGCAAAGGACAGCCCGTTATGCAGCCCATGCGCGGCCGCCCCCGCCACAACCCCTGCCGCATCATCGGCGGCAAGGTCGTTCCACCGGGCGAATCCGCCGGTGGTCTGATCAGACATTGCCCAGCGGACAACGGGATCGACCATCATCATCCCGGCCGCGCCATACTGTTCCAGCCAGGCCGCGGGATAGGTTGTGAACATCAGCGAAGGCCGCGTATAGCGGATGTGCACAGCCAGCAGATAGCCGCTGTCGCAAATCTTGCCCAGAGAGGCGAGGTGCTGTTTCACCTCCTTCACAATCGTTGCATTATCGGTCATGTTAAGCCCGTATGGTTGAACTCATCCAAAATTTGCTACCTGAGCGCGAAACTTTCCGATCGATGCCCCAAGCACGCCTTCAAGTCAAATCACGGCGACAGACTGTCATGTACCTATGTCACGTTTGAACGATTATGCGGAAAGTATCTTTCGGATGGCACCTGCAGGGTTTTACCTGGCGTTGCGGGTTGGCTTTACGTTTCCTGAAGACGAACTCAACCGCCTTCCCGATCAATGGGTCGACTATTACACGCGGCACGGCCTTGTGGTGCATGACCCGTTGATGAAATGGGTCTATGGCCAGCAGGGCGCAGCGCGCTGGTCTGACATTGACATGCCAGACCCCCATTCCGTCCGTCTGGCGGCCAAGGCCCATGGGCTTGATTACGGGGCGGTTGCCAGTGCGACCACAGCGAATGAGCGGGGAAAGCGGTCTTATGGCCTGTTCTTCCGGTCAGACCGGGATTTTGACGAAAGCGACCTGATCAACCTGCGCATCCTGCTGGATACGCTGCACAGCGGTTCAAAGCTGGAGCGGAACCTGACCGCGAATGAGATTGAGGCCTTGCAGATGCTGGCGTCAGGCCTGCGGTTGCAGCAGATCGCCGACCGGTTGGGAATTTCGGAAAGCGCGGTCAAGGCGCGGCTGAACAATGCCAAGGTGAAACTGGGCGCGCGCACCACATCGCAGGCGGCCTCGCTGGCCGCAGGAAGAAGGCTTTTTTAAGGCGGTACTGTGGCCTTGTGCAGCTTTAACGGGTTAAATTGGTTAAAAATCAACTTAAAGTATATTACTTGATCTCTCCTTACGGCACAATTGGCCCGTTGAAGGAGACTCAGCCATGCAAAACATCCAGTTCGACTTTTCGACG
>JALOSO010000228.1 GCA_025458385.1 Paracoccaceae bacterium
CCATTTCCGGCGCCACCACGGGCGTCCAGCCCTGATCGGCATAAAGCTGCATGATGCGGCGCAGCACGTTGCGCGGGGAATAGGGCACAAGGTTGCCTTGCTGATCTTTGGCGTCATGGATCACCTGCAGCGTCACATCCGCCGTCCAAGGTGCCGCCGTGGCGGTGGACCAGTCGGGTTCAAGGATCATGTCGGGTTCGGTAAAGGCGTCAAACGGGTTGTCGGCCCATTCACCGGTGATGGTTTGAAGAAAGATCGAATTCGGCAGGAAATAATTGGTCTGCGTCGCAAACTTGGCCGCAGGCATTGCCTTGCCGCGCGCCACCCCGGCGATATCGCCGATGACACATGGGGTTGGCGCGCTGGCGCGGGGTTGTTTGAAAAAGGCGGCGATCTGCGCGGCCATGCTGCGGTCGGCAATCGGATCATCCAGACGCGCGCGGGCGGCGGCCATCAGATCATCGGGCACAAGGCCGGGGCCGCGCGTGCGCATCAGGCCATCCACGAATTCCGTGCGGAATTCCGGGTGGGCCTGCACGGTAAAGGCGCGGTCATCATACAGCAGGGCAGCGTTGGTGCAGAAATCATTCCCGGCAATCACCCGTGCCGCATCCGGCTTGGCCACCACCTGATCGCGGTGCCATGCGTTCAATGTAAGGGTTTTCCCACCAAAATCATAATCCTGCGGGCCGACTGCCCAACCGCCTGCATAGCGTTCAACCTTTCCCCCCATCGCCTGCGCAATGATCTGGTGGCCAAAGCAGATGCCCACCATCGGCACATGGCCCGCATAGGCCGCGCGGATGAAATCCATCAGCGGCGGGATGAAGGGATGATCCTCATAGGCACCATGGCGCGACCCCGTGATCAGCCAGCCTTCGCAATCATGCACCGAGGCCGGGAAATCCATCGCCTCGACATGAAAGGTGCGGAAGGTCAGGCCATGGCCTGCCAGCAGGCGCTGGAACATGTCGGGGTAATCGCCCATCGCGCCTTTCAGCGCGTCAGGGGCCTGTCCGGTTTGCAGGATGCCGATTTGCATGTGATTTTCCTGTTTCGTCAGAACGTAGGCTTACGCCCCCCTGCACAGCAAGGGGGCATCAGGATCAGACGGTATCAAGGTAAAGCTCAACGCGCTCACTTTCCGAAAGTTCGCCGATGTAGTGCAGTTCCTGCCGTTTGGTCTGCACCAGATTGCGGATCAGTTCCGGGTGCAGAAAGCGCGGCACGACCGCGCTGGATTCGAACGCGTCAATCGCCGCTGCCCAACTGTCGGGGATCTGTGGCAGGTCCGTTTCGGCATAGGCGTTGCCGACGATAGCCGCAGGCGGCTCCATCTGGTTTTCAATGCCGTCGAGGGCCGCGCCAAGGATGCAAGCCAGCATCAGATAGGGGTTCACATCGCCCCCCGCCACGCGGTGCTCAATCCGCCGCGCTGCCGGGTTGCCCGCCGGAATGCGGATCGCCGCCGTGCGGTTTTCGTATCCCCAGCAGATGGCCGTGGGCGCGTGCTTGCCCGGCACAAGGCGTTCATAGCTGTTCTGGTGCGGCGCAAAGATCAGGGCGCTGTCGTGCATGGCGTTCAGGCAGCCGGCGACCGCCTGCTTCAGCATCGCCGTGCCCTTTGGCCCGCCGCTGTCAAACACGTTGTCGCCGTGGTCATCGATCACCGAAAAATGCGTGTGCAGGCCGGACCCCGAATATTCCGGATAAGGCTTGGCCATGAAGCTGGCCGCAAAGCCGTGCCGCCGGGCAAGGCCCTTGACCAGCATCTTGAACAGCCACGCATCATCCGCCGCGCGCAGCGGATCATCGCAGTGCATCAGGTTCACCTCGAACTGGCCAAGGCCGGTTTCCGAAGTGGTGGTGTCGGCGGGAATATCCATCGCCTCGCAGGCATCATAGAGGTCTGTGAAGAAGGTATCGAATGCATCCAAAGCGCGGATCGACAGGGTTTCGGCGGCCTTGCGGCGCTTGCCCGAACGGGGGCTGGGTGGCACTTGCAACGTCTTGCCGGAATCGTCGATCAGAAAGAACTCCAGCTCCATCGCGCAAACGGGCGTCAGGCCGCGCGCCTTGTAGCGGTTGACGACGGCAGATAGGGCATGGCGCGGGTCGCCCTCATAGGGTGTGCCGTTTTCGCGGAACATCCAGATCGGCAGCAGGGCCGTGGGCGCCTCCAGCCAGGGCATGGGCATGAAGCCGCGTTCGGTGGGGCGCAGGATGCCGTCGACATCGCCCTGTTCAAAAACCAGCGGGCTGTCATCAATATCTTCGCCCCAGATATCAAGGTTCAGCACGGAAAACGGAAAACGCGTGCCGTTCTTGACCACGTTTTCAGCAAAGCGCGCAGGAACGCGTTTGCCACGCGCCTGACCGTTCAGGTCGGCGGCGGCCACGCGAATGGTGCGGACATCGGGGTGCTTGCGCAGGTAGTCTTTCATCATGATGCGACTGTCCGGGCGGCCGGTGCACCATGGGGGTGACAGCGGACCATGCCCTTGGTCCTTTCGTTCAAGTTGCGATCCCTTTCACATCGGATGATGCCCGCGGTGCGCGGCCCTGTCAGGAAGGCAGGTGAATTTGATCAAATCTTTGATAGCCTTGCTGCCGGGGGTGAGGCAAGCAAAATCTGGCCGGGCCAGCCCATGATCAGTTCCACCGCGCCGACATGGCATCAATCGTGCCATCTGTCAGCATTGCCTGCAGCGCACTCTCCAGCCTTTCAAGCAGCATCTGATTGCCTTTGCAGACTGCGATTGCCGGGCCATCGCTGCCCGCCGCCTCGGAATAAAGAAAGGCAAAACCAGCGCCTTGCAGCGCCTCGACGGTGGTGGTGGCGCTGAAAGAGCCGAAGATCAGGTCAACCTTGCCGGCTTGCAAGGCCGCAATCGTCGCTGTCTGGCTGGCAAAGCTTTGATAGCGCCGGCCTGTCTGTTCCAGATGCCGTTCATGGATGGTGCCCGATTGTACCCCGATCATTGCGGCATCCGGCCCCGGCGCACCCGGGCGGCCGACAAAGTCATCTACACCTTCACTGGTTTGATAATCAGAGGTGAAATCGACGATTTTCCAGCGTTCGTCCGAACTTGCCATGCCACCGATGACAAAGTCATATTCACCGGCCATCAGGCCGGGGATCAGCTGGTCGAAATCCGTAACGACCCAGGTACAGCGGAGCACAAGCCGACGGCACAGTTCGTTGCCGATATCTGCATCCAGCCCATAGACCTGGCCCGCCGCATCAAGATGGGTAAAGGGTGGAAAATCGCCCGTTGTGCCGATGATCGTGGGCTCGGCCGATGCCAGCGTCAGGGCACCAACAAACGCAGCGATGCTGCCAGTGCATGTCATGTTGAAATCCCGGGGCGGACAGATGCGTGCATCACCTGAGTAAGCCACAACAAAGGCCGATCTGGCAATCGCTGGCTCAGGTGACCCCGCCCGGTCGCCAGGCCCCGTCAAGCCGCCGGTGTCGGCACCGCCAGATAGTCTTCGGTCGAAATCGCCACGAGGCCGCGCAAGCGCAAGGTCGCCCGGTCGGCGGGCGAAAGGGCCTCGATCGCGCCTGCAATGGCGCTAAACAGGCTTGCCGCATCAGCGCCAGCCGCACTGATATAGCACAGACCGGGCGTCGGGTTGGTCTGCCCGACGACCTTGACCAGACCTGCCTCTGGCACAAAGGTTTGCAGAATATCCCACGACAGCGCATCAAGCGCCGCCAACGGTGCGCGGCCCGTGGCCACAGCAAGCAACGACATATGATGCGCGCCTGTCTGCAGCATCGGGTTCAACCGGATGCCCAGTTTGGCCGCGTGATGGATCGGCGCCGCCCAGCCCGATTGCGATACGCTTTCGTTAAAGGCCATGTCACTGCCGTCAAAATCCGCGATGCCTGTGCGCGGGTCGTCACGGTGCGCCACAAAGACCGACCGGTAATACCCGGGCGGACAGCCCGGCAGGCCATAGTCCGGCGTCCCGATGCGCGTCACATGGTCATGCAGCCGCGACCGGAACGGCAAGCCACAGGTCTGGCTAAGCACCAGATCAGGCGCCAGCCACTGTTCCCACAACGTTTCGCCATTGCGCATCAGCGCGTCTGGCGCGGCGATGCCGCGGGCGCGCAAACCATCGCGGATCAGCGCCCAATAGCGGTCATTCGCGGCCCTGAGGGGGGGCATGTCATACATCGGCAGGCTGGCGATCATCTGGTGGCTTTCTGGCGTGCAAGGGCACTTTCCACATCGGAAAGCCCCAGCAAGTTGGCAACAAGGCGGAGCAGGCGGTCTTCCTCGGCGTCGCGATGGCCGTCAGCAAGGGCCGTCTGCCACAGGGCCTGCATCAGCCCCATGCGATCTTCAAGGCTGACTGCCGCTTTCAATGCCCGCGTAAAACGGACGGTATCCGGGGCCTCGGTCTCCAAGGCCTCACCCTCGGCCCGCAAGGCCGCTGCCGCAAAGGGTGACAGCGAGAAGTGCGTGGCAAGCGTTTGGTCGATCGTCGACTTTTCAAGCGTCGCATAATCCCCGTCGGCCCGCGCCACCCGCACCAGCAGCGCCGCCAAGGCAAGGCGCATGTCCGGGTCTTGCAGCCGGTCAGGCGCGGGCGCCATCAAACGGCGCAGCAGGGCCTCGAACATCAGCGCAACCCCCCGAAACGCATTGTCAGCCGTGCTGTTTCTGCCTGCAGGCCAAAGGGCGGGTTGATCACGAACATCCCTGACCCCACCATCCGGTGCCCTTCCCGCGCCGCAGGAAAGCGTACCTCATGCTGCAGGCCTTCGGGATGGGCGTCCTGCAGGGCCCGCAGCATCGCAAGATGCGGCGCATCGGTCAGGATCGGGTACCACAGCATGATGATGCCGACGTTCCATTTGCGTGCAATTTGCCCGATGGTCTTGGGCAGTGTGGCGTAATCTGACTTGATCTCATAGGACGGGTCAATCAACATCAGCCCCCGCCGTGGTGTTGGCGGCGACAAGGCCAAGGCCTGTGTCACCCCGTCAGCGTGATAGACATGGGCGCCCCAGGGGGCTGCGTTCAGGCGCAGGTGCTGAACCTCGGTCGGATGAAGTTCGCAAAGATGCAAGGTATCCGTGTCGCGCAAGGACAGCGCGGCGATCAGGGGGCTGCCGGGGTAGGTGTGGGGGCCGTGCATGGCGCGGGCCTCCGGCCTGCGTGGGTTTCGATGTAGGTGAGCGGTTTGTCCTTTTGCGTCAGGTAGTTAAGGGTGCAGGCAAGCAGGCTGTGCTTGTGCACATCGGCAAGGTTGCCTGCGTGAAAGGCGTGTTGGTAGGACAGCATTTTGGATGGGTAACAGGGGCCAAAGGGGGCTGCAAGGCGGGCAGGTGTTAACAAGAGATGAATGGGCTGGCTTTGGGCCAGCAATGGGCTAGCACTGGGCCCGCCCGCCACAAGCGCCCCCTTGGCCCGGAATCAAGGCGCTTGCGCCGCCGGGCCGCGCCCGACCTCCCCCCGGGAGGGCGCGTTGCAACGGTTGCCAGCAGAATGAGGGTGGGAG
>JALOSO010000025.1 GCA_025458385.1 Paracoccaceae bacterium
AGGATCGCTGTCCCCAGCATCTCGGCGATCATTTTCTTCAACATGTTCCCTCCTGTTCGGCGCTTGATTGCACCTTTTGCAAGGGCACGCGGCAAAACGGCATGTGTTGCAGGCGTTGCCTCGGGCCCGATTGCAGATTATCTGCAGCTATGAAGCCTGGTGAGGGGGAAAAACCTTTGCGTGATCTCAAGCTGCCGGAAGGCCGTCATCCGGAAAAAGCGCATCGCGCTGATCAGGCGCAGCCGAAAAAGCCCGATTGGATCAGGGTCAAGGCACCGGTGTCCGAAGGCTATAAGCAGACGCGCGATATCATCCGGGCGCAAAAGCTGACCACCGTCTGCGAAGAGGCGGGCTGCCCGAACGTTGGCGAATGCTGGTCGCAGGGCCATGCCACCATGATGATCATGGGCGAGATCTGCACGCGGGGCTGTACGTTCTGCAATGTGGCCACGGGCAAACCGCAAAGCCTTGATGCGTTTGAACCGGGGCGCGTGGCGCATGCCGTGGCACAGCTTGGGCTGAAGCATGTGGTGATCACCTCCGTTGACCGCGATGATCTGGAAGATGGCGGGGCCGAGCATTTTGCCCAGACGATCCGGGCCATCCGGCACCGGGCACCGGGCACGACGATTGAAATCCTGACGCCGGATTTCCTGAAATGCCCGGCCAGCGCACTGGAAAAGGTGGTCGAGGCGCGGCCCGATGTGTTCAACCACAACCTTGAAACGGTGCCGGGCCTGTACCCCGAGGTGCGCCCCGGTGCGCGGTATTTCCACAGCTTGCGGCTGCTGCAGACATGGCCGTGGGGCAGGTGATGGACGACATGCGCGCGGCGGATGTGGATTTCCTGACGATCGGGCAGTATCTGCAGCCCACGCCAAAGCACCACCGGGTAGACCGTTTCGTGACACCTGATGAATTCGCAGCCTATGAAAAGGCGGCCTATGGCAAGGGGTTCCTCATGGTGTCGGCCACGCCGCTCACGCGGTCCAGCTATCATGCGGGTGACGATTTTGCGCGCCTGCGTGATGCGCGGATGGCCAAGCTGGGACGGGGCTAGCTCTTTACATCCGGCAGGAATACGGCCAGCACACCGATCAGTGGCAGAAACCCGCATAACCAGAAGACATAGGTGATGCTGGTTGCATCGGCCAGCACCCCGATGACCGCCGCACCGATCGCCCCCATGCCAAAGGCAAAACCAAAGAACAGCCCGGCAATCATGCCCACGCGCGACGGCAACAGGTCTTGCGCGTAAACCACCATGGCCGGAAAGGCCGAGGCAAGGATCATTCCCGCCAGTGACGACAAAACGACCGTGCCCGCAAACCCCATATGCGGGATGACCAGCGACAAGGGCGCAACACCCAGGATCGACACCCAGATCACCCGTTTGCGGCCGATCCTGTCGCCGACCGGGCCGCCGATGATGGTGCCAAGGGCAACAAAAGCCAGAAAAACGAACAGATAAAACTGTGCGTCCGGAACCGACAGGCCAAACTTTTCAATCAGGTAAAAGGTGTAATAGCTGGAATAGGCCCCGGTATAGACGAATTTCGAGAAGGTCAGCAGAATCAGGATCGTCATCGCCATCGTCACCATGGCCCGCGGCAGGGCCGGTCCCGTACGGCGCGCCCGCGCCGCCTGCATCCGGCGCAGCCCTTCAACCGCATACCAGCGGCCAACCGCCACCAGAACGGCAATCCCGGCAAGTGCCACGATGCCAAACCATTCCAGGCTGATCTGGCCAAAAGGCACCACGATCAGTGCCGCCGCCAGCGGCCCCATGGCCGAGCCGACATTGCCCCCCACCTGAAAGAAGCTTTGCGCAAAACCCGGCCGCTGCCCGGCGGCCAGACGGGCAATGCGGCTGCTGTCCGGATGAAACACCGATGACCCCATGCCGATCATCGCAACGGCCCCCAGCACAAGCGGAAAACTGTGGGCATGTGACAGCACGACCAACCCGCCCAATGTCATGGCCATGCCGAACGGCAGCGAATAGGGCAGCGCGCGGCGGTCTGTGACATAGCCGACCAAAGGTTGCAGCACCGATGCTGTTCCCTGAAAGACAAAGGTGATCAGCCCGATCTGCCCAAAGGTCAGCGCCAGTTCCGATTTCAGCAAAGGATAGATTGCCGGGATCAACGACTGGATCAGGTCATTGACCATATGGCAAAACGCAATCGCCGCGATAATCGGCAAGACGGTCGCCTCGGAAGAAGGCGCGGGGTTGGGCCGGGCGGACATGCGCCTGACAGATACCCGGCGCTGCGCCTTGTCAACGCCAGCCAAGGCCGGTCTGCAGATTTTTCTCGCAATGTCGCAGGCCTTCGCTAGCTTGGGATTTGTCGAAAGGGAGGCCGCAATGATCCACAAAAGTCCATTCCCGGGGTTTGCCATTCCCGACCAATCGATTGGCGAGGCCGTGTTCGCCGGTCTGGCGCTTGACCGCCCCGTGCTGATCGATGGCGTCTCGGGTGCGGCGATGACCGGGCAAGACCTGATTGTGGCGGTGCAGGCCTTTGCCGGTGGGCTGGCCAAACGCGGAATCGGGCCGGGCGATGTGGTGGCCTTGATGTCGGGCAACAGCCCGGCCTTTGCCGTGATCTTTCACGGAACCCTGTGGGCCGGGGCAACGCTGACAACCGTGAACCCGGGATACACCGCACAGGAACTGCGCCATCAGTTGCACGATTCGCAGGCGAAACTGCTGTGCATCACACCGCAGCTGGCCGATCTGGCCGCCGAGGCCGTGCAAGGCAGCCATGTGACGGAAATTCTGCAGATCGACACTGCGGCGATGGACGCCTTTGCCGGCCCGCCCGTGATCCGGCAAGTGCCCGTCGATCTGGAACGTCAGATTTGCGTGCTGCCCTATTCATCGGGCACCACGGGTCTGCCCAAGGGCGTGATGTTGTCACACCGCAACCTTGTGGCCAACCTGTTGCAGGGGGGATCACAGCTGCAGATTGCGCCGGGTTCAACCACGCTTGCCATCCTGCCGTTCTTTCACATCTACGGCATGATGGTGTTGATGAACACCTATCTCGCCTGGGGCGGAACGCTGGTCACCCTGCCGCGGTTTGAACTCGAAGCGTCGCTGCGCCTGATGGCCGAACACCGGATGGACAAGGTGATGGTTGTCCCGCCGCTGGTTCTGGCACTGGCCAAGCATCCGCTGGTGGACAGTTACGATCTGTCAGCCTTGCGCACGATCATGTCGGCCGCCGCGCCCTTGGGTGTGGAACTGGCCAGTGCCTGCGCCGCGCGCCTGAACTGCGAGGTCATGCAAGGCTATGGCATGACCGAACTGAGCCCGATCACCCATCTGACAGCACCGGGGCAGTCACGTCTTGGGGCAGTGGGAAAGATCGTGCCGCTGACCGAATGCCTGATCGTCGACCCCGACACGCAAGAGGCGATGGCCGTTGATCAGCCGGGCGAATTGTGGGTGCGCGGGCCGCAAGTCATGCAGGGTTATCTGAACAACCCCGAGGCCACGTCCCGCACGATCACGCCCGAAGGCTGGCTGCGCACGGGCGATCTGGCCCGCATTGATGCCGACGGCTTTCTGTGGATCCTTGACCGGGTGAAGGAACTGATCAAGGTCAAGGGCTTTCAGGTGGCCCCGGCCGAGCTGGAGGCCATCCTGTTCGGCCATCCCGAGATTGGCGATTGCGCGGTGATCGGTCAGCCGGATGATGAGGCGGGAGAGCGCCCCATCGCCTTTATCGTGCGCAAACTAGGGTCTGAGGTGACCGAGGCCGCGATCATCGCCCATCTGGCGCCGCAGGTCGCAACTTACAAGCATCTGGCAGGCGTGCGCTTTGTGGACACGATCCCGAAGACGGCGAGCGGGAAGATATTGCGGCGTCAGTTGCGGGCGGCTTTGTAAGGGGCGGCCCCTTGAAGGGGGCCGTTGTTGGGGTGAATGAAATCAAAGGGTTAGGTGTTTGAAATTAACGGATATTGAAGGAGTAGGGTAATCTGGGGGCGTGCGCTGAAGCACGCCCTACTTTACGGCAGACATAGGGCGGCGTCTGACCGCCGGGCGGACGCAGCTACCGCAGTTCGAGGCACCTTATGGTGCAAACACTTATGACCGTGGTTCTAGGCTGTGAGGGTGGAGAAACGTCCGCCCGAGAGGGTGATGAGCGATCAGAAAACGTCCAGTGGACGTTTTCCGCGAAAAACGCGTGGCCCCCTGGGCCAGGCCGGCGGACGCTGCCCGGCGCGCTGCGCGCTTGAATCCGGGCAAGAGTTGGGGTGAACCCTGACGTGTAAAGTGTTGACAACGTGGGTTTCACCCACCCTACACAAACCGCACCTTGCCGATATAGGGCAGGTTCCGGTTTCGTTGCGCGTAGTCAATCCCGTAGCCAACGACGAATTCATCGGGAATTTCGAAGCCCGTCCAGGTGGCCTTCACATCAACCTCGCGCCGTGAGGGTTTGTCGAGCAGGGCGCAGACTTCGAGCCTGGCAGGCGCACGGCTGAGGAGGAGGTTTTTGACGTGGTGCAGGGTGAAGCCGGTATCGATGATATCTTCGACCACCAGCACGTCACGCCCGGCGATCTCGCCCCTCAGGTCTTTCAGGATGCGCACTTCGCGGCTGGAATGCATGGCATCGCCGTAGCTGGATGCCTCCAGAAAATCCACCTCGACGGGCAGGTCGATTTCTCGCACAAGATCAGCGATGAAGACGAAGGATCCGCGCAAAAGGCCGACAACGACGAGTTTGTCGGCGCCTGCGAAATGCGTGGTGATTTCGCGGGCAAGCGCCTCGACCCGCGCGGCGATGGATTTTGCGCTGATCATCTGGTCAATGACGTAATCGGGCATACCTCTCCCCCCTTGCGAACGCCCGTTGGCATAGCCATTACAATTGCGAAAGTCACGAAGGAAGGCCGATGCCGACGCATCATGAAGTAAAGATCGTGCCCTACACGGCGGCGCAGATGTATGATCTGGTGGCGGATGTGGCGTCATATCCGAAATTCCTGCCATGGAATGCGGCGGCGCGGATCCGGTCGCGGGTGCCGCAGGGGACGGGCCCTTCCGCAAGATGGTGTCGGAATGGAAGTTCCGGGACCGGGCGGAAGGTGGGTCGGAGATCGAGTTCTATGTGGATTTCGAATTCCGCAATGCGATCTTGCAGGGGATCATTGGCGTGGTGTTCAACGATGCGATGCAGCGGGTGGTGCGCGCATTTGAACGGCGTGCGGCAGAGTTGCATGGGTAGAAGGGGGCTGTCTGCCCCCATCGAGACCCATCGGGTCTCGATTCCCCCGAGGATATTTTTACGACATTGAAAGGGCTTAGCTGTTAAGCTGATAGGCCTGTTCGCCGTGGGTGGACAGGTCAAGGCCATTGGATTCCGTCTCGGCATCGACGCGGAAGGTCGTCACGGCGGCGCAAAGTCTGGCGATAATGTAGGTGGCGATCAGGGTGAAGGCGCCGACGATGGCAAGGCTGCCGAGTTGCGCGGTCCATGAAGCGGCCCCGAAAGCGGCGATCATGATGGTACCAAAGATGCCGCCGATGCCGTGGACGGCGAAGACATCAAGCGTGTCGTCGATCTTGAGGCGGTTTTTGACCAGTAGCACGGCCTCTTGGCACAGGATGCCAGCAATGCCGCCGATGATGAGGGCCTGAATGGGGCCGACAAAGCCGGAGGCGGGCGTGATGGAGGCGAGGCCGGCGATTGTGCCGGTGACAAGGCCGACGAGGGAGGCGCGGCCGAACTTGATCCGTTCCCACAGGATCCATGTGAGCGAGGCGGCGGCGGCGGAAAGGTGGGTGACGGTGAGGGCCATGGCGGCGGTGCCGCCCGCCGCAAGGGCAGAGCCGCCGTTGAAGCCGAACCAGCCGACCCAGAGCATGGCAGCGCCGATCATCACCATGCCGGGGGAATGGGGTGGGGTGGCCTTGGATTTGCGGGGGCCGAGCATGACGGCAAGAAGTAGGGCGGCGAGGCCTGCGGTTTCATGGACGACGATACCGCCTGCAAAGTCGCGCACGCCGGTTTCGCCGAAAAGGCCGCCATCGGCGAGGAAACCGCCACCCCAGACCCAATGGGCGACGGGGGCATAGACGATCAGCATCCAGAGGGCAGAGAACAGAAGGACAAAGCCAAAGCCGACACGTTCGACATAAGCGCCGACGATAAGGGCGGGGGTAATGATGGCGAAGGTCATCTGGAAGGCAAAGAAAAGCACTTCGGGAATGGTGAGGGTGAGGCTGTCGGTGGTGACGCCATTCAGGAACATCTTGGACAGGCCGCCCCAATAAGGGCCGGGGGCACCAAAGGCGATGGAATATCCGGCGACGAGCCAGAGGACGCTCATCAAGGCGGCGATGGCGAAGCAGTGCATAAAGACGGAGAGCACGTTCCGGGCGCGCACAAGGCCGCCATAAAACAGCGCAAGGCCCGGCAGCGTCATGAACAGCACAAGGGCGGTGGCGGTGATGATAAATGCGGTATCTGCGGCGTTCATCTGTGTTCCCCGATCGTCTGGGGCGTGTCAGACCGCGATGCGGCTGACGCGGAAAGAGGCAGCGCGCGTTCAGGGCGGTGTTTTTCTGTGCAGTTTATGGAGTGCCTGCAAATTGGGCAGTCCAAAGGCAGGTCTGACTATTCTGGGGCGATTTCGGAAATTGCATCTGCGATGAGGGCCAGCGCGTGATCGCGCGCGGCAAGGCGAACCTGGGCGCGGCCGAGGGGGCCAAACTCAACGGTTTCAACATGGGTTGTGGTGGGCGTCACAAGGGCAAAGCAGACGCGGCCTTCGGGTTTATGCGCTGATCCGCCGGGGCCGGCGATGCCGGTGATGGAGACCGTGATCGTCGCCAGTGAGTTGCGCAAGGCACCCTGCGCCATTTCAGCGGCGACAGGTTCCGAGACGGCGCCGTGGGTTTGCAAGGTGGTGGGGCTGACGCCAAGCATGTCTTGCTTGGCGGCGTTGGAATAGGTGACAAAGCCACGGTCGAACACATCGGAAGATCCGGGGATATCGGTCAGCGCCACGGCCACCATGCCGCCGGTGCAGGATTCAGCGCTGGCAATACGCAGGCCCTTGACGCGGGCGGCGGCGAGGATGGCAGCAGGGTCCATCAGAAGATGAAGACGACGTGATACAGCACGCCGGTGACGATGACACAGATGCCCGCGAAGAGTCCGGCCCAGAGGTCATCCATCATGACGCCGGCCGGGTCATGCCGGCGGTCGGCGCGGCCAACCAGCCATGGTTTCCAGATGTCGAACAGGCGGAAGAACAGGAAGGCCGCGACATAGGCAGGCCAGGGCAGCCAACCGTCATGGCCATTGGCAAAGAAGGCGAGCGATGGGAACAGCAGGGCAAGCCATTGGCCTGCGACTTCATCAATCACCACTTCGGACGGGTCATCGCCGGGGGAAAGGGTGCGCACACAGGCCACAAAACCGGCCCATGTGACCAGAATGGTGGCCACGGCAAGGCCGGGTGCGCCAAGGAAGCGGTCAATGACGACGCCAACCGCAATCGCAAAGGCAGAAGCCCATGTGCCGGGGGCCGGGCGCAGATGGCCAAGGCCAAGGACGGTGGTCACCCCCCTCATGCGCGCACCAAAGTGGCGGTGGCAAGGGCGGCGATGCCCTCTTCGCGGCCGGTAAAGCCAAGGCGTTCGGAGGTGGTGGCCTTGACGCTGATCCGCTCCACCTCGACGCCCATCACATGCGCAAGGGCCATGCGCATTTCCGTGGCATGCGGGCCAATCTTGGGCCGTTCGCAGATCAGTGTCACGTCAGCGTTCGACAAGGCAAATCCCCTTGTGCGCAGCCGCAGCATCGCATGGGCCAGAAAGATATGGCTGGCCGCCCCCTTCCATTGCGGGTCAGACGGCGGGAAATGCGTGCCGATGTCACCCTCGGCCAGCGCGCCGTAAATGGCATCCGTCAGCGCATGCATGCCGACATCCGCATCGGAATGGCCCAAGAGCGCCTTGTCATGCGGCACTTTCACACCGCACAGCCAGACATGATCGCCCGCAGTAAAGGCATGCACGTCAAAACCGTTGCCGACACGCAGATCCATGTGGCGCCCCCTCAAGATGCCTTCGGCGCGGGAAAAATCCTGCGGATAGGTCAGTTTCAGATTGTCTTCGTCACCCGGCGTGATGATCACCGGCATGCCAGCGGCGCGCGCCACGGCGACATCATCGGCGGCATCGCCCTGATGTGCAAGATGCGCCGCCAGGATCGCCTCAAAGTGAAAACCTTGTGGTGTCTGCGCCCGGTAAAGGCTGTCGCGGTCCTGCGTGCCTGCCACCTGACCGCCGTCACCACGCCACAGCGCATCTGTCACCGGCAGTGCCGGTGCGGCTGCAGGGGCCGTCTGCAGGGCCGCCAGCACCGCATCGATCACCGCCGGTGGCACAAGCGGGCGCGCACCATCGTGGATCAGCACCTGTGTAACATTTTGCCCGGCCAGATGGCGCAGCGCATTGCGCACCGATTCGGCCCGTGTCCCCCCGCCGGCCACGACCTCGGCCCCCATCAGGGCTGCGGCCCGTGGCATGTCGTCAGGATGCACCACCAGCACGATCCGCCCACGGCCCGCAAAAGCAGCCAGCGTATGGGCCAGCACAGGCTGACCGGCCAGCATCTGCCACTGTTTTGGCAGATCGCCCCCGGCCCGCGTTCCGCGCCCTGCGGCGACGATGATGATGGCAGTTGTCATGCTGCGTTCCTATTAGACTGCCACGGTTCTGACAATCGGATGAAGGAACGTGCAGTTTCGCCTAATTTTTAGGCATCGCTTGTTTTTCGGTCAGTTTTGTGGCAGTCAGACGTGGATTAGCCGCCTGCGCTGCCCTACGACTCCCCCTCATGCAAAAGGATGCCTGCATTTGTTGCGCCTGAAGGATATTGCGATTGATCCGCCGGTTCTGCTGGCGCCGATGGCGGGCATTACGGACCTGCCGATGCGGCGCATGGTGGCGCGGTTCGGCGCGGGGCTGGTGGCGTCCGAGATGATTGGCAGTCAGGAAGTCGTGCAGGCGCAGCCCTTGGCGCGCGCGCGGGCAGAGCTGGGCTTTGGCGAAGGGGCGACGGCGGTGCAACTCGCGGGGCGCGATCCCTATTGGATGGCCGAGGCGGCGCGGTTCGTGGCGGGGCAGGGCGCGCGGATCATTGATATCAACATGGGTTGCCCGGCCAAGAAGGTGACGACGGGCTGGTCAGGGTCTGCGCTGATGAAGGAACCGGACCATGCCTTGCGCATCATCGAGGCGGTGGTGGGCGCGGTGGATGTGCCGGTCACGCTGAAGACGCGGCTGGGCTGGGATGATGCCTGCCTGAATGCGCCCTTGCTGGCCAAACGGGCGGAAGGCGCGGGCGTGGCGATGGTCACGATCCACGGCCGCACGCGGTGCCAGTTTTACAAGGGGGCGGCAGACTGGGCAGCCATCCGCGCAGTCAAAGAGGCCGTCACCATTCCTGTGGTGGCAAATGGGGACATCGTCGATGCCGTGACCGCGCGGGCGGCCCTTGCGGCATCTGGCGCGGACGGGGTGATGGTGGGGCGTGGCGCGCAAGGGCGGCCCTGGGCATTGGCGCAGATTGCTGCCGCCCTGCATGGCAAACCCGCCCCGCTTGTCCCCAAGGGTGCGGCGCTGGCCGACCTTGTGGTCGCACATTACGAAGACATGCTGGCGTTCTATGGGGTCGACCTTGGTCGGCGTGTCGCGCGCAAGCATGTCGGCTGGTATCTGGAGGCTGCGGGGATTGCTGACCGCGCCATCCTGACGATCGAAGAACCGGCACAGGTGATCCGCGCCATCCGGGCCACCTTGGCCGAAGCGATGGCCGCATGAATACCTATCGCCCGCCGTATCCGGTGCCGGGGGTGATCTGGGCCTCGTTGCCTCTGCCCGCGTTGTTGCTGGATCGTGCGGGCCTGATCATCGAGGTCAATCCGGCTGCTGAAATATTCATGAACGCTTCTGCCCGCGGATTGCTGGGCCAACCCGCGCTTGACCGGCTGTCCATCGATGCCCCGATGGACGAGGCGTTGACCCGCGCCCGTGCCAACCAGTCACCCATCTTTATCAACGATGTGGATGTGACCACGGGCGAGCGTCCGCCGGTGCAATGCAACGTGCAGGTCGCGCCCATGCACGACAACGCCGATATCGTGATGCTGCTGATTGCCCCGCGCGAGATTGCCGACAGGCTGGGCCGGTCGCTGAATGTCAAGACGGGCGCAAGATCAGCCATCGGCATGGCTGAAATGCTTGCCCATGAAATCAAGAACCCGCTGGCAGGCATTTCAGGTGCGGCGCAACTGCTGTCGATGAACCTGCCGCCGGAAGATCAGGAAATGACCGATCTGATCGTGGCCGAAACGCGCCGGATCGTGAAACTGCTGGAGCAGGTGGAACAGTTCGGCAACCTGCGCCCGCCTGCGCGCCGGGCGGTGAACATTCATGATGCTTTGGACCGGGCGCGGAAATCGGCGCTGATGGGCTATGCGGCGGATATGACAATCATCGAGGATTACGACCCATCCCTGCCTGCGACGTTCGCCGATCTGGATCAGCTGGTGCAGGTGTTCCTGAACCTGATCAAGAACGCGGCAGAGGCGGCCAAGGGCCAGGGCACGATCCGGCTTCATACGTTCTACGACCTGTCGCTGCGCCTGCGGCGCAAGAACGGGCCGGGGCGCGCAGTGCCCTTGCAGATCGAGGTCATCGATGATGGCCCCGGCATTCCGCCCGATATCGCGGGCGACATTTTTGAACCCTTCGTCAGCGGGCGCGAGAACGGCACGGGCCTTGGCCTAGCCTTGGTCAGCAAGATCATCTCGGACCACGAAGGGTGGATTTCGGTGGACTCTGTGCCGGGGCGGACGGTGTTTCGCGTCTCGCTTCCCATCGCCCCGAAAGATGCAATGCGCCAAGAGGAGGGTTAAGCATGGATGGTACGGTTCTGGTTGCCGATGATGACCGCACGATCCGCACGGTGCTGACACAGGCGCTGACGCGGGCCGGGTGCAAGGTACATGCAACCAGCAGCCTGATGACGCTGATGCGATGGGTCGAAGAGGGCAAGGGCGATCTGGTGATCAGCGATGTGATCATGCCCGATGGCAACGGGCTGGAGGCGCTGCCGCGCATCGGCAAGCTGCGGCCGGGCCTGCCCGTGATCGTGATTTCGGCGCAGAACACCATCATGACGGCCATTCAGGCCGCCGAGGCGGATGCCTATGACTATCTGCCCAAACCCTTTGATCTGCCGGACCTGATGAAGAAATCCGCCCGTGCGCTGGATCAGAAGCGGCGCACGCAGGTCAAGCCCGTGGCGCCACGTGAAGTGGGCGACGATCTGCCACTGGTGGGCCGCACGCCCGCGATGCAGGCGCTTTATCGCCTTGTGGCGCGGGTAATGAACACGGATCTTGCCGTGCTGATCACCGGCGAAAGCGGCACGGGCAAATCGCTGATCGCCCGCGCGATCCATGATTTTTCCGACCGCCGCACCTTGCCCTTCATCGTGGCCCAGCAGGACGAGTTGCAGGGAATGGATGGCCCGGCCACCCTGCTGGCGCGTGCGCGAGGCGGCAGCCTTGTGTTTGATGAGGTCGCCGATTTTGACGACGAGGCGCAGGGCCGCGTGGTGCGCATGCTCGACATGTTGGGCGATCATGCGCCACGGATCATGGCCACCAGCCAAAGCGACCTTGCCGCACGGATGGAGGCGGGCAGCTTTCGACAGGACCTGTTCTATCGCCTGTCCGGTGTCACGCTGACTGTTCCGGCCCTGCGCGAACGGATGGACGACATTCCGCTTTTGGCCGAACACTTTCTGGTCAAGGGCGAGCGTGATCTGGGCACGGTGCGGCGCCTGTCGTCGGATGCGCGCGATCTGGTGCGCGCCTATGCCTGGCCGGGCAATGTGCGGCAGCTGGAAAACGCGATGCGGCGGTTGATGGTGACGGCCGCGGAAACCGAGATCAGCAAGGCCGATGTCATCAGCATTCTGGGCAACCAGCCAGCCATCGAGCCCCTGCGCGGCGGTGGCGAGGGCGAAAAGCTGTCGGCGTCGGTTGCGCGCCATTTGCAACGTTATTTCGATCTGCACGGCGGACAGTTGCCGCCCCCCGGCGTGTATCAGCGGATTCTGCGCGAGGTGGAACTGCCGTTGATTGAAATCGCGCTGGATGCAACGGCGGGAAATCAGGCAAAATGTGCCGACTTGCTGGGGATCAACCGCAATACCTTGCGCAAGAAGATCAACGAGCTCGATATGCGCGTGACACGGCGGCGCAAACTGATGTAAAACCGCAACATCAAGCGTGGCCCGCCGGTATCGTGCCGGTTTGGCCACAAGATGTGGCGGCGGGGGCACATCCCGCGATGCGGGGGGATGAATGGCCAGCCGGGCAGGGCACCGCAGCACGTGGGAGCGTTTTGTGCGTCTGCGCCGGCAAAAGCGGGTGCAGAACGCCGGCACCCTGGTGATTGTCCTTCTTGGCCCGGTGCTGGCGGTGGCGACATTCGCCCTGCTTGGCCCGTTCAACCAGTCGGGCAACTCGCCGGCGCTGCGCCTCGTGTTGCTGGCCGACCTGATCTATGTGCTGGTCATCGCGGCCCTTGTGCTGTGGCGCGTGTCGCGCATTATTGCTGACCGGCGCAGCCAGTCTGCCGGATCGCGCCTGCATTTGCGCCTGTCAGGCGTCTTTGCGATTGTCGCCCTGATCCCGACCGTCATCGTCGCGATCTTTGCGGTGCTGACGGTGAATTTCGGGCTTGAGGGATGGTTTTCCGACCGGGTGCGCGGCGTGGTCGGCAACAGCCTTGCTGCAGCCGAGGCCTATGAAGCCGAACATCGCGAAGACCTGATCGCCGATGCCGAAGAGTTGGCGGGAAAGCTGAACCTTGCCAAGCAGTCGACCTTCTTTTTGCGGGATGACCAGTTGCGCCCGATCCTGTCGCAAGGCCAGGCCGAAGTGCAGCGCGGGTTGATCGAGGCCTTTCTGGTGAATGGCGCAGGCGAGATCGAGACACGCGGGGAACGATCCTATCTCTTTGATTTTGAGGCACCTTCTTCCGAGGATATCGCGCGGGCGACGGGGGGTGAAACCGTCATCATTCAGGATTGGGCCAATAACGAATTCCGCGCATTGGTGCACCTGGAGGCTTATGCCGACCGTTATCTTTATGTCTCGCGCGGGGTCGACGGCTCGATCCTGTCCTTGCTTGATGAAACCCGCGAAACGGTGCGGCTGTACCACCAGCTTGAATCAGAACGTGGGCGGCTCTTGTTCGAATTCGGGCTGCTGTATCTGGGATTTGCCGTGATCCTTATTCTGGCGGCGGTCTGGCTGGGCCTGTGGTTTGCCGAACGGCTGTCGCGCCCGGTGGGCAGGTTGGCGGGGGCGGCGCAGCGGGTGGGCGGCGGCGATCTGGATGTGCAGGTGCCCGAAGAGGATGGCGATGACGAGATCGCCATGCTGGGCCGCCTGTTCAACCAGATGACGCGGCAGTTGAAGGGCCAGCGCGAGGCACTGATCGACAGCAACCGCACAACCGAACGGCGGCGGCGGCTGTTTGATTCGGTGCTGACCAATGTGACAGCGGGGGTGATCGGTCTTGATGCGGATGGCTGCGTCGATTTTGTGAACCGGGCAAGCGAGCGGTTGCTTGATCTGCAGGGCGATGTGCAAGAGGCACCGATCGCGGCGGTCGTGCCGGAATTCGCCGGCCTATTCGATCGCCTGCGCGACGGGGGTGGGGCGGCGGTGCAGGAAGAATTGCGGCTGACACGCCGGGGGCGGATGGAAAGCCTGCTGGTGCGGATGAGTGTGCGGCGCAATGATGCTGGGCGCCTTGAAGGGTATGTGGTGGCCTTTGACGATGTGACAGCACTGGTTTCGGCCCAGCGGATGGCAGCCTGGGGTGATGTCGCGCGCAGGATTGCCCATGAAATCAAGAACCCGCTGACGCCGATCCAGTTGAGCGCCGAGCGGATCAAGCGCAAGTTCCGCGGCCAGGTGCAAGACCCGGATGATCTTGACCAGTACACCGACGTCATCGTGCGGCAGACCAATGATCTGCGGCGCATCGTGGATGAGTTTTCCAAGTTCGCACGGATGCCCGAACCTGACCGGCGTGAAACGGACCTGACCGCGCTGCTGCGGGCCTCGATCATGCTGCAGGAAAACGGCCAGCCCGGCGTGCGCTTCCTGAAATCGCTGCCTGCGGGGGAAATTCTGCTTGATCTGGATGCGACGATGATCGGGCAGGCCTTGACGAACCTGATGAAGAACGCAGGCGAAGCCATTGAAGCCTATCAGGAAAAGTCTGCATCCGCTGGCTTTGTACCCGAAATCAGGATCGACGTGATCACCGGTGACGAACAGATCACGCTGCGCATTGCCGATAACGGCGCTGGCCTGCCACCCGACCGCGCGCGGCTGTTCGAACCCTATGTGACGACGCGCGAAAAGGGCACAGGTCTGGGCCTGCCCATCGTCAAGAAGATCATCGAGGAACATGGCGGCACCTTGTCTTTGCAGGATGCGCCGGTTTTTGAAGGCAACACACACGCCGGGGCCCTGGCGGAAATCATCCTGCCCCGCGTCAATCGCAGCAAACAGCGCAAACCGGAAGGACAGGCAGCATCATGAGCAGCATCCTCATTGTCGACGATGAAAAAGACATTCGCGAACTGATCGGCGATATTCTGAAGGACGAAGGCTATGCCGTGCGGCTGGCCGGAAATTCGGACGCCTGCATGGCCGAAATCAATGCAGAGCCGCCAGCTTTGATGATCCTGGACATCTGGCTGAAGGACAGCCGGATGGACGGCATCGACATTCTGAAAACGGTCAAGCGCGATAATCCCGACGTGCCGGTGGTGATCATCTCTGGTCATGGCAACATTGAAATCGCGGTGGCGGCGATCAAGCAGGGGGCCTACGATTTCATCGAAAAGCCGTTCAACATTGACCAGTTGATGGTGGTGGTGTCCCGCGCGATGGAAACGAGCCGCCTGCGGCGCGAGAACGCGGATTTGCGGCGCAGGGATGTGACCTCGTCAGAGATGATTGGATCAAGTCCGGCGTTCAAGGCGTTGAAATCGCAGCTGGAAAAGGTCACGCGGTCAAACGGGCGGGTGATGCTGACGGGGCCTGCGGGATCGGGCAAGGAAATGGCGGCGCGGTTCATCCATTCCAACGGCAACCGGGCGAGCGGGCCCTTTGTCAGCGTGTCATCGGCAACGATCGAGCCGGAGCGGATGGAAGAGGTGCTGTTTGGCCGCGAAACGGCCGAGCGCGGGGTAGAGCAGGGGCTGCTGGAACAGGCACATGGCGGCGTTGTCTACTTTGACGAAGTGGCGGATATGCCGCTGGGCACGCAATCCAAGATCCTGCGGGTATTGACCGAGCAACAGTTCGCGCGGGCGGGCGGCACGGACAAGGTGCGGGTCGATCTGCGGGTGATCTCGTCCACGACGCGGGACTTGCGGGCCGAGATTGCTGCGGGGCGGTTCCGGCAGGAACTGTATGACCGGCTGAACGTCGTGCCGATTGCCGTGCCGGCCCTGAATGACCGGCGCGAGGATATTCCCGAACTGACGCGGGCCTTTATCGACACGCTGCACCGCACCCAAGGGCTGCCGAACCGCAGCCTGTCTGCCGATGCCGAAGCGATGTTGCAGACCATGCCCTGGCCCGGCAACGTGCGACAGTTGCGCAACGTGATCGAAAGGGTGCTGATCCTGGGCGAAGGGCAAGGGCCGATCGAGGCGCGTGAACTGCCGGGGCAGGACAGCCCGGGCGATGGCGACGGCAAGCTGGTGCTGTCTGGTGCGATGGCGACCTTGCCCCTGCGCGAGGCACGCGAGTTGTTTGAACGCGAATATCTGCTGACGCAGATCAACCGTTTTGGTGGCAACATCAGCCGCACGGCAAGTTTTGTGGGCATGGAACGCAGCGCCCTGCACCGCAAGCTGAAATCGCTTGGCGTGGTGTCAACGGCCAAGGTCGGCCGCATGATGCAGATGGACGAAGACGAGGACGAAGCGGAAGGGGTCTGATTGACCACTGCTGGCCAATCTGTCAGACCGGCAGCGCAGGGGATGCCACGGGGTAGGGCATGAAGGTCATCATTTGTGGCGCAGGGCAGGTGGGCTGGCAGATTGCGCGCCACCTGTCGGGTGAGAAGAATGATGTCACGATCATCGACGTAAATGCCGATCTGGTCCGCCGGGCCTCGGATACGCTGGATGTGCAGGGCATCATCGGCTTTGCCAGCTATCCTGATGTGCTGGAACGTGCAGGCGCACGGGATGCGGACATGATCATCGCGGCCACCCACAGCGACGAGGTGAACATGATCACATGTCAGGTCGCCCATTCGATCTTTGGCACCACCCGCAAGATCGCGCGCCTGCGGTCCCAAAGCTATCTGGGTGCGCTGTATTCCGATCTGTTCCGCCGCGATCATCTGCCCATTGACGTGGTGATCAGCCCGGAACGCGAAGTGGCCGAGGCGGCGTTGCAGCGCCTTGCGGCCCCGGCAACCTTTGACACCGAAAGTTTCATGAACGGCCGGGCGCAGCTGTTGGGCATCGCGCTGGACGAAGATTGCCCGATCCTGAACACGCCCTTGCGGCAACTGAACGAGTTGTTCACCACCCTGCGCGCCATCGTGGTGGGCGTGCGGCGCGAGGAACGGCTGTTTGCGCCTGCGTCCAGTGACCAGCTGTTTGCGGGTGATCAGGTCTATGTCTTCAGCCATTTTGAGGATGTGAACCGCACGCTGGAAATTTTTGGCAAGAAGACCAAGAAACAGGAACGCGTTGTCATCGTGGGCGGGGGCAATGTCGGCCTTGCGGTGGCACGCGCACTAGAGGCACGGACCGACCGCATTCGCGTGAAGATCATCGAGCGCGATATCGCCGTGGCCGAACGCGCGGCCGATATGCTGGAACGCACCATCGTGCTGAATGGCGATGGCATGGACATGGACCTGTTGACCGAAGCGGCGATTGACAGGGCAGATGCCATTCTGGCTGTGACAGATGATGACAAGACAAACCTTCTGGTTGCCGTGCGTGCCAAGCAGGCCGGTGCCCTGATGGCGATTGCGCTGGTCAACGATCCAACCCTGGCCCCGCTGATGGGGCCACTTGACATCGACGCCTACATAAACCCGCGCGCGACCACGGTGTCGTCGATCCTGCGCCATATCCGGCATGGCAAGGTGCGCGGCGTCTATTCCATCGGCGATGCCGAGGCCGAGATGATCGAGGCGCAAATCCTGTCAACCTCGCCCATCGCGGGGCGGATGGTGCGCGACATCGCCTTTCCCGAAGGTGTGCTGGTCGGTGGGATCATGAAGGGGGACAAGGTCGTGAAACCCACGGGCGATCTGCGGATCGACGCGGGCGATGTGGTGGCTTTTTTCGCGATGACCAGCGACGTGCCCGAGCTTGAGCGCCTGTTGCAGGTCTCGATCGATTTCTTCTGACCGATGCTGCGCCGCCTGTCCGATCTGCGGGTTTTCGTGCAATTGATGGGCGCCTGTGCGCTGGCGATGTGGGGGCCTGCGATCTATGCCGTGGTCACGGATGACAACGAAACCGCGCGGGCGTTCTTTTACGCGGGTCTGATCTGGCTGCTGTTCACCGGGCTGATTGCAATCGTCACGGCGAATTACGGGGCCAATCTTGCCCCGCGCAGCAATCTGCTGGCGCTGGTGCTGGCCTATCTGGTGCTGCCAATCATGGCCGCCCTGCCGGTGATCCAGGCAGTGCCCGACACGCATTGGGGCAACGCCTGGTTTGAGATGGTGTCAAGTTTCACCACAACGGGGGCCACCGTCTATGATGTGCCGGGCCGGCTGCCGGATGCGGTGCATCTGTGGCGGGCGACCATGGGCTGGTTCGGCGGCGTGTTCATCCTGATTGCGGCGCTTGCGGTGCTGGCCCCGATGAACCTTGGTGGGGCCGAGCTGATTGCCGGGCGGACACCGGCGCGCAGCATGGTTGCGGGTGGGCAAGTCACCCAAGGGGCCGATGCTGCGGCGCGTGTGACACGGGGTGTGGCCGTGGTCTTTCCCGCCTATCTGGGCCTGACGCTGCTTTTGTGGGTTGCCCTGATGCTGCTCGGCAATCCCGGTGACGTGGCACTTGTCCTCGCCATGGGCACATTATCGACAAGCGGTATTCTGCTGGGCCCCGATATGGCGGCCCCGCTGGGCGGGTTCTGGGCCGAACTTCTGATCTGCTTCTTTCTGGGCATCGCCCTGACGCGCCGGACAATTCCGGGGCTGGCGCTGGTCGATCGCCGGGCCAAGCTGCGCGATGACCCCGAATTGCGGCTGGCGCTGCTGATCGTGCTGCTGGCGGCTATCGTGATGACCCTGCGCCATTGGCACGCAACGGGCCTTGCCATGGCCCTGAGTGACCTTGCCCGCAGCTTTTGGACCGCGATCTTTACGGCCCTCAGCTATCTGACCACAACCGGTTACGCAGCTGCAGGCTTGCCTGATCTTGCGCTATGGACGGGCTTAGGTACGCCGGGGATCATGCTGCTGGGCCTTGCCATCATCGGCGGCGGGGTTGCAACAACGGCGGGCGGGGTCAAGCTGCTGCGCGTCTATGCGCTGCTGCGTCAGGGAGAGCATGAACTCGTCCGCCTTGTGCACCCCAATGTCGTCAGCGGGCGGGGCGATGTGGCCCGGCGGTTGCGACAGGAAGGGGCTTATCTGGCCTGGCTGTTCTTCATGATCTTTGCGCTGACGCTGGTGGCTGTCATCATGCTGCTGACATTGGCCGGTGTCGGATTTACTGACGCGATGGTGCTTGCAGTTGCCGCGCTCAGCAATACCGGGCCGCTTGCAGCGACCGGTGGGCCGGTGCCGCTGGCCTATGGTGATCTGTCGGGCATGGCGCTGACGGTTCTGGGCATCACCATGGTGGTGGGGCGGCTGGAAACGCTGGCATTGCTGGTGCTGTTTGCACAAGACAGCTGGCGTCGCTAGGCGCAGGTCCGACGGCAAATGCGACGAAAGGTCTGATATTGCCTCTGGAAACTGTGCTAGGACTGCGGTTAGGTAGAAGTGTTGCCGCATGTTCCGCGGTACCGGGACCAAAAACAACAAGCCAACCCGAATAAAGGCAAAAGAAGACAATGGCTGGTGACAAGCAAAATTTGCAAGATGCATTCCTGAACCATGTGCGCAAGGCCAAGGTTCCGGTGACGATCTTTCTGATCAACGGGGTCAAGCTGCAGGGGGTGATCACCTGGTTTGACAATTTCTGCGTGTTGCTGCGCCGCGACGGCCAGTCGCAACTGGTGTACAAGCACGCGATTTCGACAATCATGCCCGGCGCGCCGATCAGCCTGTACGAAGGTGAAGAATAATCGCTGGCGGGGGTGATGACGGCGCTGATGGCGCGGGGGATGACTGGATCCCGCAGCGCGAAGCCGGCTTTACGACCGCGGCGCCGGCCACGCGCGGCTATGTGGTGCATCCTGATCTGAAATCGGGCGGCAAGCGGCGTATGGCAGAACATGGTCTGGCCGAGGCTGTCTCGCTTGCCGGGGCGCTGCCGGGCATGGCTGTGGTCGGGGCCGAGGTTGCCCGTGTTGCCCGCCTGACACCGGCCACGCTGTTCGGGTCTGGCAAGGTGGCCGAAATTGCCGCGCGGCTAAAGGAACTTGCGGTTGATGTGGTGCTGGTTGACGGGCCGGTCACACCGGTTCAGCAACGCAATCTGGAAAAGGAATGGGGTGTCAAACTCCTTGACCGGACCGGGCTGATCCTTGAGATTTTTGCCGACAGGGCGCGCACGCGCGAAGGCGTGTTGCAGGTGGAACTGGCGGCGCTGAGCTATCAGCGGACGCGGCTGGTGCGGGCCTGGACGCACCTCGAACGGCAGCGCGGCGGCTTTGGTTTCGTGGGCGGGCCGGGCGAGACGCAGATCGAGGCCGACCGGCGGGCGATTGACGATCAGGTGATCCGCCTGAAACGGCAGCTTGACCGGGTGGTGAAAACGCGCGAATTGCACCGGGCCGCGCGGCGCAAGGTGCCTTTTCCGATCGTGGCCCTGGTGGGATACACGAACGCAGGCAAATCAACGCTGTTCAACAGGGTGACCGGGGCGGATGTGCTGGCCAAGGACATGCTGTTTGCCACACTTGACCCGACCATGCGCGGGGTGACCCTGCCATCGGGGCGCAAGATCATTCTGTCCGATACTGTCGGCTTCATCAGTGATCTGCCGACACAACTGGTTGCCGCCTTTCGCGCCACGCTGGAAGAGGTGCTGGAGGCCGATCTGATCCTGCACGTGCGCGATATCGCGCATCCTGAAACAGCAGAACAGGCCGCGGATGTTGCCGAAATTCTTGCGGCGTTGAAGGTGAACGCGGCGGTCCCGATGATCGAGGTCTGGAACAAACTTGATCTGGTTGCGCCGGCCATGCAGCCTGCACTGGTCGATCAGGCGGCAAAGTCGGACCGGGTCTTTGCCGTTTCCGCGCTGACAGGGACGGGGATCGCCTCCTTGCTGGAGGCTGTCAGCCGCGCGTTCGACGAAGAGAAAGCCGATGTCACGCTCGACCTGCCTTTTGCGGCTGGCAAGCGTCGGGCATGGTTGCATGCGGAAGGGGTGATCCTTTCGGAAACGGCCGGGGATGACGGTTATCGGATCGCAGTGCGCTGGACGGCACGACAGGCGGCCCGGTACGCGCAGCTTTAGGATGCTGAATGCAACAGCGCCCCGGGGATGATCCGGGGCGCTGCCGCCATTCATCAAGCTGTCATTCCTGCATGGCTTAGCCGGCAAGCGCCTTGTTCAGATATTCGTCGACCTTTTCCAGATAGCCGATCGTCGTCAGCCACTTTTGATCCGGCCCCACCAGCAGCGCCAGATCCTTGGTCATGTGGCCGTCTTCGACCGCGTCCACGGTCACCTTTTCCAGCGTTGTCGCAAAGCGCATCAGTTGCGCGTTGTCATCGAGTTTCGCGCGATGCTTGAGGCCCCCCGTCCAGGCAAAGATCGACGCGACCGAATTCGTGCTGGTGGCCTTGCCTTGCTGATGCTGGCGGAAGTGGCGCGTGACGGTGCCATGCGCGGCCTCGGCCTCCACGATCTTGCCATCGGGCGTCATCAGCACCGATGTCATCAGGCCAAGGCTGCCGAACCCTTGTGCCACCGTATCCGACTGCACATCGCCGTCATAGTTCTTGCAGGCCCAGACATAGCCGCCCGACCATTTCATCGCCGATGCCACCATATCGTCGATCAGGCGGTGTTCGTAGTGAATGCCCTTGGCCTTGAACGCCTCGGCGAATTCCTCGTCATAAACCTTCTGGAACAGGTCCTTGAAGCGGCCGTCATAGGCCTTGAGGATCGTGTTCTTGGTCGAAAGATAGACGGGCCAGCCGAGGTTCAGGCCATAGTTCAGCGACGCGCGGGCGAAATCGAGGATCGAGTCGTCAAGGTTGTACATGCCCATGTAGACGCCCGAGGATGGGGCAGAATACACGTCCTTTTCGATGACCGTGCCGTCATTGCCAACGAATTTCATCGTCAGCTTGCCTGCGCCCGGAAAGCGGAAATCGGTGGCGCGGTACTGATCGCCAAAGGCATGGCGGCCTACCACGATGGGCTGGGTCCAGCCCGGCACAAGGCGCGGCACGTTCTTGCAGATGATCGGCTGGCGAAAGATCACGCCGCCAAGGATGTTGCGGATCGTGCCGTTGGGCGATTTCCACATCTGTTTCAGGCCGAACTCCTCGACCCGCTGCTCATCCGGCGTGATCGTCGCGCATTTCACGCCGACGCCGTATTTCTTGATGGCTTCGGCGCTGTCGATGGTGATCTGGTCATTGGTGCGGTCACGCTCCTCGATCCCCAGATCGTAGTATTTCAAGTCGATATCGAGATAGGGCAGGATCAGCTTTTGCTTGATGAAATCCCAGATGATCCGGGTCATTTCATCGCCGTCAAGTTCGACAACAGGGTTGGCGACTTTGATCTTGGTCATCGGGGGCCTCGTGGGTTGGGATTCGTTGGGGCGGTCATAGCCGAAAAGGGCAGGGCAGGGAAGATGGTATGCAACGGTATACCGTAATCACTTTGCGAAAAAGGGCGCTGTCTGCCGTTTGACCCAATCCCACAGGCGCGGCGCCCCTTTGGCTATTTTGACGCCTACGCGCGCCTCAAGCTGTTCTGCGGTGACATTGTAGGTGGTCCATGTGCCGCCCCCGGATTGCAGGTTCGCCATCACCGGCTGCACGCGGTCCAATGATTTCGCAAAGACGGCATCCGCGGTCTGGGCCGCCTCAAACTCCTCCCAAAGTGCGCGAAGATCACCGGCCAAATCA
>JALOSO010000229.1 GCA_025458385.1 Paracoccaceae bacterium
CATCGCCTTCAGATCAGCCTTTGAAGGCCAGAGGGCGCCCAGTTTGGTGCCCAGTACCGTGCGGTCCTGCGCGACCTCGAGATTGCGCAGGATTTCGGCGATGCCGAACACGCCAACGGCAAGCGCCACAAAGCTAAGCCCATCGGCGTAGGCAGTGATGCCAAATGTAAAGCGTGGCGTGCCGGTATAGATATCGGTCCCCACAACACCCAGCAGCAGGCCCAGCACCACCATCGCCAGCGCCTTGAGGATCGAGCCATGTGCAAGGGCGATGGCCGAGACAAGGCCAAGGAGCATCAGGCTGAAATACTCGGCTGCGCCGAATTTCAGGGCGATGATGGTCAGGGGCGGGGCAAAGATGGCGACCAGCAGTGTGGCGACGGTGCCGGCAAAGAACGACCCCAGGGCTGCAACTGCCAATGCTGTGCCGGCCTTGCCTTGGCGGGCCATCTGATAGCCGTCAATGGCGGTGACGGCAGAAGAGCTTTCGCCGGGCATGTTGATCAGGATGGCCGTGGTCGATCCGCCATATTGGGCGCCGTAGTAGATGCCGGCCAGCATGATCAGCGACGACACGGGTTCCAGTTGAAAGGTGATCGGCAGCAGCATGGCGATGGTGGCGGTGGCCCCGATGCCGGGCAAGACGCCAATCAGCGTGCCCAGAATGACGCCGATCAGGCAGAACAGCAGATTTTCCGGGCTGGCGGCGGTGGCAAAGCCAAGGCCAAGGTTTGACAAAAGGTCCATCGTCTAGCCCCCCATGACCGGCAACCAAGGTCCAAAGCGGCGAAACGGCAGGCCAAGGGCCACCGAAAACACCAGGGTGCAGAACAGGGTAACGGCCATGGCCAGCAGCAGGGCATAGACCGGCTTCAGCTTTAGCCCGGCAAAGGCGGCAATCAGCGTGGTCAGGAACAGTGACGGGACAAAGCCCAACCCGCGCACAGTCAGGCCAAAGAACACCGGCGCACCCAGGATGAACACCATGCCGCGCCAGGCGTAGGTGCCCATGCTTTCCCCCACACCGCGAAAGGCGGTGGCCGTGATGGCAAGGCCAAGAAGGATCAGCAATACCGCGAGGACAAGGGGGAAGTAACCCGGGCCCATGCGCAGCGTCGTGCCCATCTCTAACCCCAGTGCCGATGCCCCAAAGCCGATGCCGAAAAATATGAACAATAGCCCGGCGGCGAAATCCGCCGTGTTGATGCGACCCATGATATCCCCCCGAAAAATGGTGGCCCCGGACGCAAGGCCGGGGCCAGAGCGGTCAGTCGGCGTAGACGCCGGCGGCCTCGATCACCGGTTGCCAGCGGGCAATCTCGGCTTCCAGCTTTGCCTTCAGCGCGGCGGGGGTGGCATCGGCGGCAGACGAAGGCGCGGTGCCCAGATCGGCGAATTTGGCGGCGATCTCCGGATCAGCCAGCGCCACCTGCAGGGCGGCGGACAGACGCTCGGTCGCCTCAACAGGGGTGCCTTTGGGGGCATAGATGCCATGCCAGATCGACACTTCCACACCCGGAAGGCCAGCCTCGGCCACCGTCGGCAGATCAGGGAAGATGTCCAGCCGCGCGGGGCTGGTCACGGCATAGGCCTTGATGGTGCCACCCTTGATCTGTTCGGCGGTATTGGTGGACTGGTCGCACATGATGTCGATCTGACCGCCCAGCAGTTCGGTCATCGCGGGGCCGGTGCCCTTGTAGGGAACGGTCACGATGGGGGCCTCGACCGCCTGCATGAACAGCATGCCGCACAGGTGGCTGGCCGCGCCAATACCGGCGTTGGCCATGGTGATCGTGTCAGCGTTTTCCTTGACATAGGCGATCATGCTGGCCATGTCCGCAGGCGCGAAATCCGCGCGCGCGACGATGGTCATCGGTACTTCGGTGACAAGGCCCACATATTCGAAGGCCTCTAGCGGTTGGTAGGCGAGGTTGCGATAAAGTGTTGCGGAAGTGGCCATGCCGATATGGTGCAGCAGGATGGTATAGCCGTCAGCCTCGGCCTCGGCGACCTGTCCGGCACCCAGCGTGCCGCCGGCACCACCGACGTTTTCGACGATGATCTGCTGGCCCAGATCCGCCGACATCTTTTCGGCGATCAGACGACCCACGGTATCGGTTGGCCCGCCTGCGGCAAAGGGCACGACCATGGTGATCGTGCGGTCGGGATAGCCCTCGGCAAAGGCGGCGTTGGCGGCAAGACTGGCGGCCGCGGCCAAGGCGGCAAATCTTACAGATAGGGTCATGTTATCCTCCCAGGATGGCAAAGTTCCCGTTTGCCCCTCCTCGGGCATGACGGTTGGCCGTGACTGAAGGGGCGGCATGATTGCGGCGCAAGCCGTTGCATGGCCCCGCCGTCAAGGTTTCCGCTGGAAAAGGGCAGCGATGGGTGGAAGCCGAAACATCTGGCGCCTTGCGATGGGTGGATTTCCACCCATCGGGTCAGTCGATGTCGTCATCGGCGATCAAGCGGCGATCAAGGCCATGCTTGAGCATCTTTTCGTAAAGCGTCTTGCGCGAGACGCCCAGCTGTTCATAGACCGGCCGCAACCGCCCGCCATGTGCGGCAATCGTCGCTGCAATGACCGAACGTTCAAATCCGGCCACCCGTTCTGCAAGGCGCGGCGCGGCGGGGCTTGTGGCAGGCGACATCCAGTCCATCCCCAGCACATAGCGGTCTGCTGCGTTGCGCAATTCGCGCACATTTCCCGGCCAGTCGCGGGCGGCAAGGTCGGCCAGCAGTTCCGGGTCGGGCGTGCGGTCAGGGGCGGAATGGCGCGCGGCAGCCTCGCGCAGCAATTGCAGGAACAAGAGCGGGATATCCTCGCGCCGGGCCGACAGGGGTGGCACGCGCAGCAGCGCCACGTTCAGCCGCCAATACAGGTCTTCGCGGAACCTGCCTTGCGCGACATCTTCGGCCAGATCGGTCTTGCTGGTGGCGATGAAGCGCACGTCCAGCGGCACGGGGTCGTTCGAGCCAAGCCGCGTGATCACCCGGTCCTGCAACACCCGCAACAGTTTGGCCTGCACGTCAAGCGGCATCGAGCCGACCTCGTCAAGCAGCACCGTGCCGCCCCGCGCATGTTCGAACCGGCCAAAGCGGGCGCGCATGGCACCGGGAAAGGCCCCCGCCTCGTGCCCGAACAATTCGCTTTCGATCAACGCGGCCGGCAGGGCTGCGCAATTCACCGCAACAAAGGGTTTGGCCGCGCGCGGCGACAGATCATGCATGGCGCGCGCCACCACCTCTTTGCCTGCGCCGGTGGGACCGATGATCAGGGCATCGGCCTCGGATGCGCCGATCGCCCGCAGGTGAAACCGCAGGTCGATCACGGCGGCAGACCGGCCCGGCAGGCGCGTTTCCAGATCGTCACGCTGCCCGGCGGCGGCGCGCAAGCGGCGGTTCTCCAGCACCAGCGCCCGGTGATCCAGCGCCCGGCGCAGCACGGCGACAAGGCTTTGCGTGGCAAAGGGCTTTTCGATGAAATCATAGGCGCCGCGCCGCATCGCCTCGACCGCCAGTTGCACCTCGGCGTGGCCGGTGATCAGGATGACCGGCAGGTCGGGGTCCAGATCGCCCAACCGCTGCAACAGCGTCATCCCGTCCATGCCCGGCATCCGGATATCGCTGAGAACCACGCCGTTCAGGCCGGGGCCGGTATGATCAAGCGCCTCCTCGGCGGAACCGAAACCGGTCACCTGCAGCCCGGCCAGATCAAGCACCTGTTCGGTCGAGGCGCGCATGGCGGCATCATCGTCGATCAACAGCACGTGGCCCGGCCTCATTCTGCGGCCTCGGCCCGGTGGGCGGCAATCACCAAATCCAGCGTGAACACGGCCCCCCCTTCGGCGGCATTGGCCACGCGCAGGTCGCCGCCGAAATCCTTCATGATGTTGTACGAGATAGACAGCCCCAGCCCCAGCCCTGACCCCACGCCTTTGGTGGTGAAGAACGGGTCAAAGATGCGGTCAGCGATGGCCGCGGGAACGCCTTTGCCGTTGTCGCGCACTGTCAATTGCACCATGCCCCCCGTCACCTGTGCCGCAACACGGATTGCAGCATCGCTGACCCCTTCGACCGCGTCTGCCGCGTTTGACAACAGGTTGACCAGCACCTGTTGCAGCCTGACCGGCCCGCCGCGCACCAGTGGCAGATCAGAGGGCAAGTCGATCTTTACCGTGATGCCCGCCAGCCGTGGCCCAACAAGGGCCAGCGCCTCGGCCACCGCATCTGCCAGCACCACGTCCTTTAACGGGGTGTCGGGTTTGCGGGCGACGTGACGCAAGTGGCGCGCGATGGCGGCCATGCGGTCGATCAGCGACAGGATCTGGCCGATGTTGTCCTTGGCGCGGACAGCCTCGCCCCGGTCGATCAGGACCGCAGCGCTGTCGGCGTAATTGCGGGCGGCGGCGAGGGGTTGGTTGATCTCATGGCTGAGTGCCGCGGACATCTGACCAAGGGCCGCCAGCTTTCCCGCCTGAACCAGGTCGCTTTGGGTGCGGCGCAACGCGGCCTCAGTCAGGCGTCGCTCGGCCACCTCGGCCTCGATCAGGCGGTTGACGCGGGCAAGGTCGGCGGTGCGTTCGTCCACCCGGCGTTCCAACTCGATCTTTGTGCTTTCCTGCAGGGCAAAGCGTTCGGCCAGCCGCGCGCGGCGTTGCAGGAACACCAGCACAAAGGCTGCAAGCGCCCCAAGAAAAAGCATCCCCGTCGCCAGTGCCAGCCGGGCCTGGGCGTGCAGGGCGTGACTTTCCAGCAGGACGTGAACCGTCCAGTCGGCGCGGGGCAGCAAGCGGCCAACCATGACATATTCATGTAAATCGCCCGCACCATCGGCCAGCGTGATGGTGGTCACACCCCCGGTGTCAGAGCGGCTGTTCGGCAGTTCGACAAGACCGACATCCGCATAGCGGCGTGACTGCTGGCTGCGGTGCAGCCTTTCGGGCGTCAAGGGGCGCAACCCCTTGTAAAGCCAGGCCGGATCAGAGGACA
>JALOSO010000026.1 GCA_025458385.1 Paracoccaceae bacterium
ACCGACCCCTATCAGCCGGTCGAGGCGACGCATCAGCTGATGCGCCAGTGCCTGATGGTTCTGCAGGATTTCGGGCATCCCGTCTGGGTGACCACGCGGGGCAGTCTGATTGAGCGCGATCTGGATGTGCTGGGCGAGATGGCGGCGCGGGGGCTTGCGGCGGTGAGTGTGTCGATCACCACGCTGGATGCAGGTCTGGCGCGGCAGATGGAGCCGCGCGCACCCACACCGGCGCGGCGGCTGGCGATGATCCGGGCGCTTGCAGGGGCTGGGGTGCCAGTGCGGGTGCAGGTGTCACCCTTGATCCCGGCGCTGACAGATCATGGGCTGGAGGCCGTGCTGGCGGCGGCGCGCGATGCAGGGGCCAGCCACGCGACGTCCATCCCATTGCGCCTGCCGCTGGAGGTGGCGGCGCTGTTCCGGGATTGGGTCTTTGCACAGTTTCCAGACCGGGCAGAGCGCGTGATGGGCCGGGTGCGGGAATTGCATGGCGGGCGGGATTATGACCCGGCCTTTGGGCTGCGGATGACGGGGCAGGGGGTCTGGGCGGATTTGATCCGCCAACGGCTGATCAAGGCGCGGGCAAGGTTGGGGCTGGCACGGGGATTGCCGGCGTTACGGTGTGACCTTTTCAGGCCACCCGGACGGGTGGGGGATCAACTGTCGCTGTTCTGAGCAGGCACGAATTTTCGTCGAAAATTCGTGTGTCCTGCCCCCGTCGCCAAACGAATTTTCGACGAAAATTCGTGGGCCTATCCGCGGCGTCCGCGCCGTTCGCGCCGGGGTTCGCCCGATGTATCACCTGTGCCATCCGAAGCAGAGGAAAAGCCGCCGAGTTTGGCCGAAATCTCGTCCAGACTTGGCACATCGCCTTTTTCCCGGCTTTCCAGGGCATTGCGCATGGCGCGCAGATGGTCCGGCATGGTGCCGCAGCAGCCGCCGATGATCCGCACACCTGCGTCGCGCGCAAGCAGGGCATATTCCGCCATCAGCGCGGGCGTGCCGTCATAATGGATGTGGCCATCATGGTATTTCGGGATGCCCGCGTTGCCCTTGGCGATCACCGGGCGCGTGGTGCCGGTGGCGGCGAAACCCAGCACTGTGCGCATCAGGTCTGACGCGCCGACGCCGCAGTTCGCACCAAAGGCAATCGGTGGGTTGGGCAGGGTTTCAACCATGGCGGCCAGTGCCGCCGATGTCAGCCCCATCATTGTCCGCCCTGCGGTATCGAAACTCATCGTGCCGCACCAGGGCATGCCCGCAAGGGCGGCCGCTTCGGCGGCGGCCTTGTATTCCTCGGCCGCAGAGATGGTTTCCACCCACAGCACATCGGCGCCACCCGCCTTCAGCCCTTCAGCCTGTTCGTGGAACATTTCCACGGCACGGGCATGGGTCAGGCTGCCCATGGGTTCAAAAATCTCGCCCGTCGGGCCGATGGACCCCGCCACAATCACCGTGCGACCGCTGGCATCGGCCACCTCGCGCGCGATTGCGGCACCGATACGGTTCAATTCATGCACGCGGTTGTCGGCCTGATGCAATTTCAGGCGGCTGGCGTTGCCGCCAAAGGTATTGGTCAGAAACAGGTCTGACCCGGCATCGACTGCCGCCTTGTAAAGGGCACGGATGTTTGCCGGTTGGTCGACATTCCACAACTCGGGCGGTTCGCCGGATGACAGGCCCATGTTGAACAGGTTCGTGCCCGTTGCGCCATCGGCCAAAAGCCAATCACGGTTGGCAAGCATCGTTGTCAAGGCATCGGTCATTCTGCACCCCGGTAAGCGGCATTGTCAGCAGACCCTCTGCCATGGCTGCGGGCGGGGTGCAAATTCATTCTCTGCAAGATGATCTTGCGGCGCAGATGCCATGGGGCGCAGCGGCGGGGGCGCGTGGATGGCGCGGGCCAGTTCCACCGCGGCCAGGGCAAGGGCGCTGCGTGACGGCGCGGCAAGGTACATCGGGTGCCAGTCTGGCGCGAACATCTGCTTGAAGCGAAGCAGCCCGGCGTCATCGGCGTGCAGCAGGCGACGCAGGCGTGGCGGCAGGCCTGGCGGTGGCCCGCAAGCGGCAAGTGACAGGCGCGGCACGCCCTGTGCCCGGGCCAGCGTCAGGGCATGGCATACAATGGCCTGCATCGTGCCGTCAGGCGCATCGGGGGCGTGGCGCATCAGATCAAGCGTCCATTCGCCCGCGGCCTGATGAAAGCTGGCAAATCCGACAAGGCGACCTGCGACGCGTGCCTCGATCACCTGCTGCCGGTCCAGATAGGGTTCAGCGTAGCGCCCCATGGAAAAGCCCCGCTCGCCCCGCCGGGCGCGGGCCCAAAGCCGCGCGATGGCCGCGCGTTCGGCGGCACCACGGGCATCGCCCAGGTGCAATGTCAGCCCGCCCGTGACCATCGCCCGCCGTAACTTGCGCCGCAGCGATGCCATCGCCGGGCCTTCAAGGCTGAAACGGGCAGGGTCAAGCCGTGCCTCGGGGCCAAGGGCGACAATGTGCCAGCCAAGCGCCCGGGCGGTTGCGGCGGTGCGCCCGCCGCATTTGTAGATTGCGGCGGTGCGGCCTTCGGTTCGCGCTTGCCGGGCCAGCGCATGCAGCGTTGCGCGCTGCGGCTGGTTGTCCCCGATCGGGTCAAGAAGGCCGATCAGCAGATGTGCGGTGCGCCCGGTCAGCCAGAAGCCGCCAAGCCGGCTTTGCATCAGCGAGAGATGGCCTTGATGCACAAGGCCGATCTCGGCGCGGGGGGCGGCCAGCAGCAACCCGGCCACATGTGGGGCAGGCACCGGACGCAGGGGGGCATCGGCACCGCGCGCATGGCGGGCGGGGCCATGCGCAGCAAGTGCTGCCCCCAGCAGCGCGGGCAGTGCAAAATAGATCATGCGCCAGCCCAGCACCGCAGCCAGCAAAGGTGCTGCGGGCACCTGGGGCAGCAAGGCAAGCAAGGTCATCTCGAACGGGCCAACCCCACCTGGTGTGCCCGAAACCAGCCCGGCCCCAAGGGCCAGCAGAAAGGCGGGCAGCAGCAGCGCGGGTGTCAGTCCGGCTTCGGCTGGCAGCAGCAGGTAAAGCGCGGCGCAAGCCGCCAGCGTATCAAGGCCCGTCAGCATGACCAGTTGAACCTGGGTAAAGGCGTTGGGCAGTTGCAGCCAGCGCAGCCGGGCCGGTTGCACCGCGCCGCAGATCAGCGCGACCGCCCCGCCAGCCAACAGGGCCGCGCCAAGTTCGGGCATCGGTGCGCCGGGGATCAGGCACAGGACAAAGCCTGTGACCACGGCCCATCCACCCAGAAACGACAGCGCCACGCCAAGCGACAGGCGCGTTGCCTGCCACAGCGACACGCCGCGCAACATCCGCCAGCGCACCAATGCCCCTGTAAAGACACCCGCGCCAAGGGTCTGGCTGATGGCGATTGCGGCGATCCCGGCGCGTTGCGCCTCGGCCCCGGCGACGCCGGTGGCCAGATGGCGATGCAGCAGTGCATCATAGCGTCCGACGGCCCAAAAGCTGAGTGCAGTGGCCAGCAACGCCGCCGCCCATTGCCCGGGTGAAAACGCGGCCAGCGTTCGGGTCGCCCCTGCCAGATCAAGGCCGTCGATCCGGTCTTGCAGCAGCAGCAGGCAGACCACCAGCACCAAAAGCGACAGGCCGATACGCTGGGCCGCCTGGCGCAGAAGCGGGCGGGCCGAGACCGGAATTGCTGTTGTGCGCATGGCGGACCCTTCCCTGTTGCGGCCTTGTCAGCAGCACTAGCCTGTGCAAGGCAAAGGTGCGGTTAACCCGTCAAATCCAACAGAAATTCAGCCATGCAAAAGGCCACCCCAAGCTGGGGTGGCCCTGATGCCAGACAGCAATGCTGTGCCGGGTTGTCCTTACAGTTCGCCCATCAACTGGGCTTTGGCCACGGGCAAAAGCTCGGCCATCTTGGCGCGGATGATGTCGGCACTGGCGAGCGTGCCCAGATCGGCTGCGACCTTGCGCACGACATCCTCGATCCCGGCTTCTTCAAAATCGGCGCTGACGACCTCCATCGCGTAGGCTGCCGCATCATCGCCGGATTTGCCCATCAGTTCGGCGGCCCAAAGCCCGACCAGCTTGTTGCGGCGGGCTTCGGCCCGGAACTGCATCTGGCTGTCATGCGCAAACTTGTTCTCGAAGGCGTTTTCGCGATCATCAAAAGTGGTCATCGGGTGCTCCCTGCAGGTCATGCGTTGCGGCCTATATGCGCCGCTGCCCACGTTCCTGCAAGGGGCCGATCAGGCTTTTGGCCGCTGATAGCGCGTGCCGGACAGGGTCTGGCTGACGGCGCAAGCCTTGGTATCGATCCGGCCGGTTGCGCGCAGCGCCGTGCGGATGGCGCTTTCCGGCAGGGCCGCGCGCGGGCCTTTCTCGTTGATCGCCCAGATCGGCAGGGCCGCCTGCGCCCGGCAGACGGCAATCAGCGCGTCAAGCTGTTGCTGGCTGCGCAGCACCGCCAGCCCCAATGTGGCCTGCCCCTGATCCACCATGGTGACACCCTGCAAAGCCACGGCAAGTGCGGCATCCCGGGGATCGCCCATCAGCCAAAGTCTTGCACCGCCAACCCCCAGCTTTTCGGCCAGCGTTGGCAAAGGCTTGTCCAGTGCCGCCACCCATTTCGCCGCCGTTGCCGCCCCTATCGTCAGCATCAGCGGCCCCTCTGCCGTGTCGATCACCAGATCATCTGCATCGGCGCGCCATCCTTGCAAGGCCAGGCGTGGGATCCGTACCCGCACCCCGCCCCGCAAGATCAGCGCGTCGCTTTCCAGCAGCACGCGTGCAAAGCCCGTCTGGCCCTTGTATTGCGCTTGCGCCTCAACCTCGCGTCCCATCGCGGCCCCCCAGCCTTGCAGCACCCATGGCCTTGCCGTATAGGCCAAGGAAAGCAGGTTCATTGTGCATCTTCACGTCGAACCAAGCAACCCGAGGATCCGGATGGCACGCCGCAAGAAAGTCTATGAAGGCAAGGCAAAGATCCTTTACGAAGGCCCCGAACCGGGCACCCTGATCCAGTATTTCAAGGATGAGGCCGTGGTGGCCGAACAGCAGGGCGCCTCCGAAGGCAAGGGTGTCTTGAACAACCGCCTGTCGGAATTCTTCATGACCGGCCTCAACAGCATCGGCGTGCCCACGCATTTCATCCGCCGCATCAACATGCGCGAACAGCTGGTGCGCATGGCCGAGATCATTCCGCTGGAAGTGGTGGTGCGCAACTTTGCCGCTGGCCAGCTGACTGAAAAGCTGGGCATTCCCGAAGGCACACCGCTGCCGCGGCCGATTGTGGAATACTACTTCAAGGATGACAAGCTTGGCTCGCCCATGGTGGCCGAAGAGCATATCCTTGCCTTTGGCTGGGCCAACCAGCAGGACCTTGATGATGTCGTGGCCCTTGCGCTGCGGGTGAATGATTTCCTGTCCGGCGTGATGATGGGCATTGGCATCCGCCTTGCCGATTTCCGCATCGAGGTGGGCCGGATCTGGGAGGGTGATTTCATGCGCCTGATCGTGGCCGACGAGATCAGCCCGGACAGCTGCCGGTTGTGGGACATGCGCGGCGTGGCCGAGGTGGTTGACCGTGACGGCACCCCGCGCGATCCGGGTCCGCTGGCGGATGTTTACACCGAACTCGCGCGGCGTCTGGGTGTGCTGCCGACGAATGTGACGCATGCGCCAAAAGTGACGCTGATCAACTAGACAAGACAGTGCGGCAAAGGCTTGCCGCGGCTATGCCTTGGCGGTAACCCTGTGCAGGTCACAAAGGAGTTATCATGCGCCGCGCCTTGCCAGTTGTCCTGTTCCTGTCGGCTGTGGCCCTTGCGGGCTGTCAATCTGCAACGCAAACGCAGGTCTATGTGACCGGACCGGCCTCTGCGCCGACCGAGGCGTTCCTGCTGGATGCAGCATCGGTTCCTGTGCCAGTTTCTGTCCCTGCCCGCGCGCCTACCTCTGCGCCGTCCGCGGCGCGCGCTTCGGCCCCCTTGCCGCTGCCCGCCCCCATGCAGACGCCTGTGCAAGTGGTTGCCAGCACCCCTGCCGATACCTGCGGTGCCGCGCAATATCAGGCATTGGTGGGTGGGCCGTCGGCAGCCACGCTCGATCTGCCGATCCCCGGCACATCGCGCCATTATGGCAGCGAAGAGGCTGTCGCCACCGATACGCCAACCCGCCTGAATTTTGTGCACAGTGGCACGGCGATTGAATCGGTCACAAACCCGGCGTCCACAATCCTGCGCGTCTTCTGCGGGTGATCCACTGCAATGCCTTGCCCCTGCGCCCGCGCGGCGCTAAGGGGCACAAAACTTGCAAACAGGAGGCCGTGATGAAAGCCCGCGTTACCGTCATGCTCAAAAGCGGCGTTCTGGATGTGCAGGGCGAGGCCGTGCGTCACGCGCTGGGCACGCTGGGCTTTGCTGGTGTGAACGGCGTGCGGCAGGGCAAGGTGATCGAGCTTGATCTGGCTGAAACCGATGCCGCAAAGGCCGAGGCGCAGGTCAAGGCGATGTGCGACAAGCTGCTGGCCAATGCCGTGATCGAAAGCTACCGGGTGGAGCTGGCGTGAGCGCCAGTTTCAAAAGTTTTCAGAAAACTTTTCCGCCAGAACAAAGGGTCTGCCCATGAAAGCCGCCGTCATCACCTTTCCCGGATCGAACTGTGACCGTGACCTTGCGGTGGCCTTCGAAAAGGCGGGTTTTGAGGTAACCCGCGTCTGGCACAAGGACACCTCGCTGCCTGCGGGCGTCGATGTGGTGGGCGTGCCGGGCGGCTTTTCGTTTGGTGATTACCTGCGCTGCGGCGCGATTGCCGCGCAATCACCGATCAGTGCGGCGGTCAAGGCGCATGCAGAAAAGGGCGGCTATGTGCTGGGCATCTGCAACGGCTTTCAGGTGCTGACGGAAATGCGGCTGTTGCCGGGCGCGCTGATGCGCAATGCCGGTCTGGCCTTTGTGTGCCGCATGCAGGGCTTGCGCGTTTCCACCACCAACAGCGCCTTTACCAGCAACTATGCCAGCGGACAGGCCATTACCGTGCCCGTGGCACACCATGACGGCAACTATGCCATCGACGCGGAAGGCCTGCGTGCGCTGCAGGCCGAAGACCGCATTGCCTTTACCTACGATGGCAACCCCAACGGGGCGATGGCCGATATCGCGGGGGTCCTGTCCACCAACCGCCGGGTGCTGGGCATGATGCCCCACCCTGAACGTGTGGTGGACCCGGTCACGGGCGGCACTGACGGCGCACCGCTGTTTGCCAGCCTGATCAGCGGGATGGCGCTTGCCTGATGCCATCTGCTTGAGGCCGGCCCGAGGCCTGCCTAAACTTGGCCCATGCAAACCGGCGATCCTTCACTTCTGCCCTCGTCCACCGGCGGCGCAAGCTGGCGCGTGCGCCTTGTCGTGGCGATTCTGGTGTTGCTGGCCGTGGCCGTGGTCGGGGTCACCAACCGCTGGCTGACCGAAAGCTTTACTGAAACCACCCGCAACCGTGCAGAATTGCGGCTTGCGCTTTATTCCGGCAACATGATGTCGGAACTGCAGCGCACCTCGGTGGTGCCCTTGCTGCTGGCGCGTGACCCGGAACTGATCCGTGCGCTGAATGAACAGCAGTTTTCCCGCACCTCTGGGCGCCTGATCTCGTTTCAAGCCGAAATCGGGGCCGCCTCGATCCAGCTTCTGGATGTCAACGGGCGCACGGTCGGGGCGACGAACCGCAACCTGCTGGGCACCAGCCATCGGCAGGCGGCCTATTTTGTCGATGCGCAGCGGGTGAACGACACGGTCTTTTCCGCATCGGTGACCGAGGCCGGGGCCATCGAATTCATCTATTCGCGGGCGGTCATGCAGGATGGCACCCCCCTTGGCGTGGTCGTCGTGGGGGTTGACCTGCGCAAGTATGAACGCGCCTGGGCTGGCTTGCAGGATGCAGTCGCCGTGATCGACAGCGAAGGCCGCGTGATCCTGTCAACCGAACCACGCTGGCGGGGGCTGCCGCTGACCGAGGCGCTGGCCGCGCAGTATGCGCCATCGGCAATTGACCGGGCGTTGCAGGTGACCGCCGACTGGGCGCAGAACGCGCCCGACGCCTATGTGCAGGGCGAAGCAGTGATGCGCACCGAGGCGCGTGTGCCGTTCCGGGGGTGGCGGATTGTCACCTTCACCGCCTACGCATCGGTCCGCGAACAGGTCAACGGCGTGCTCGCGCTGGAAATCATGGGCTTTGCGATCCTGCTGGCGCTGACCTTTTACTTTCTGTCCCGCCGGGCAATGAACGAATCCCTTGGCTTTCAGCGGGAATCGATCGAATTGCGCCAGCTGAACGCACGGCTGCAGCGCGAGATTGCCGAGCGCGAGAAGGTGGAAAAATCGTTGCAGGTGGCGGAACTTACGCTGGCGCAGTCGTCCAAGCTGGCGGCGCTGGGTGAAATGTCGGCGGCTGTCAGTCACGAATTGAACCAGCCGCTGGCGGCGATGAAAACCTATCTGGCGGGGGCGCGGCTGTTGTTGCAACGCAAGCGCCCGGATGAGGCGCTGAGCAGTTTTCAACGGATCGACGACCTGATTGAACGGATGGGGGCGATCACACGCCAGCTGAAATCCTATGCGCGCAAGGGGGTCGAGGCGTTTGAACCGGTGGATGTGCGGTCCTGCATTTCGGCTGCGCTGTCGATGATGGAGCCGCAGCTGAAGACCCGCGTGGTCAAGATCACCCGGGCCCTGCCGCGCCAACCTGTCATGGTGCTGGCTGATCGTCTGCGTCTGGAACAGGTGATCATCAACCTGCTGCGCAACGCGCTTGATGCGGTGCGCGATCATGCGGCGCCACAGATCGATATTCTGCTGTCCGTGGGCGAGACGGCGACGCTGACAGTGCGGGACAATGGCATGGGCATTGCCGATCTCGAAAACCTGTTCGAACCTTTCTACACGACCAAAAAGCCGGGCGAGGGCGTGGGGCTTGGCCTTGCGATCTCGTCCGGGATTGTGACGGAACTGGGCGGGCGGCTGACCGCGCGCAACGGTGAGGGCGGCGGCGCCGTGTTTGAAATGCAGTTGCCGCTGATCGGCAAGGATGTTGCGGCCGCAGAATGAAACGAAGGGAAAAGCCATGGCACGATCAATGAAAGTCGCGATTGTGGATGACGAGGCCGACATGCGGCAATCGATCAGCCAATGGTTGGCGTTGTCGGGGTTCGATACCGAAACCTACGCCAGTGCCGAGGACGCGCTGAAGGGCATCGGGCCGGAGTTTCCGGGGGTGATCGTCAGCGATATCAAGATGCCGGGGATGGATGGGATGTCCTTTCTGAAACGGTTGATGAGCCTGGACAGCGGTTTGCCTGTGATCATGATCACCGGGCATGGCGATGTGCCGATGGCGGTCGAGGCGATGCGCGTGGGCGCCTATGACTTTCTCGAAAAGCCGTTCAACCCGGACCGGATGACCGAACTTGCCAAGAAGGCGACACAGGCGCGCCGGCTGACGCTGGACAACCGGGCCTTGCGGCGTGAATTGTCGGACGGGTCTGTGCTGATGAAAAAGCTGATCGGCACCAGCCCGGTGATGGACCGCCTGCGCGAGGATATCCTTGATCTGGGGCAGGCAGACAGCCACGTTCTGATCGATGGCGAGACGGGCACCGGCAAGACCCTTGTTGCACATGCGTTGCATGCCGTGGGGCCACGGGCGGGACGCAAGTTTGTGACGGTGTCCTGTGCGGCCTGGTCGGAAGATCAGCTGACGGCCAAGCTGTTTGGCCCGGCCGAAGATGGCACCATCCCGCTGGTGGAAGAGGCGCGGGGCGGCACGGTCTGCCTTGAGGACGTCGAGGCGCTGAGCCTGGGCCTGCAGTCGCGCCTTCTGACCATGATCAATGAACAGGGCGTGCCACCCGAAACGCGGATCATCGCGATCTGCAACCAGCATGCGCAGGACAAGACGCTGGAAGACAGTCTGCGCCCGGATCTGTTCTATCGTCTTGGGGCGATGACGATCGTTCTGCCGCCGCTGCGGCAACGCGGAGAGGATATCCTGACGTTGTTCACACGGATGAGCGAGCAGTTCGCCGAGGAATATGGCTGCGACGCCCCGCAGGTCACGGCACAAGAGGCCGCGCAACTGCTGCAGGCGCCTTGGCCGGGAAATGTGCGGCAACTGGTGAACATTGCCGAACGCGCGGTGTTGCAGAACCGGCGTGGCTCGGGGTCGATTGCCAGCCTTCTGATGGCGGATAACGAGGCGACCGGCCCGGCGATGACGACGGAAGGCAAGCCGCTGAAAGACTATGTCGAGGCGTTTGAGCGCATGCTGATCGACAACACGATGCGCCGCCACAAGGGCAGCATCGTGGCCGTGATGGAGGAGCTGTGCCTGCCGCGGCGCACGCTGAACGAGAAGATGGCAAAATATGGCCTGACGCGCAGTGAATACACCTGATCCCGGCGTCACCTGCATTTGTCCTTGCCGCCGGATGGTATGGCAAGGGCCTTTCCTTTGCTGATCAGGCAGGCCCGGCGATGGATTCTGGATGCATGATCGGCCGCCGCACAACTTTTGCTTGTGCCGGCCGAAAAACAGGCATTGCCCTTGGCCCTGATTTGCCGCTAGGGTCATGTAACGCGGGTATGACGCCTGCGCAGAAATTCTCTGCAACACTGGAAGGGCGCGCCTTTGTGCCCCCGGTTGGCGCAGTCGGATCGGCCAAATGGCCGGATTAATTGCCTGTAAGTCCCTGAAAAGACACGGGCTTTGAAAGGTGGTCGGGGTTGCCCCGCCCATGTGTGAACCGCGATGGAGCGTGTGAGCGACTGGCAGTATCGGGCGGGCGGGGCGATGGCCCCGGTTCCGCCTTTTGCCGTGCGCCGCGCCCTTGCCCAAACAAGTCGCCCTCCGTCCTGCCTGTCGCCCCCTGGGCGCAGCGGGCCGTCCGGTGCAATGGACCAACATGACCAAGAAGATGCTGATCGACGCCACCCATGCCGAAGAAACCCGCGTGGTGGTGGTGGATGGAAACAAGGTTGAAGAATTCGACTTTGAAACCGTAAACAAACGCCAGCTTGCGGGGAACATCTACCTCGCGAAGATTACCCGCGTTGAACCCAGCTTGCAGGCGGCCTTTGTCGATTATGGCGGCAATCGTCACGGCTTTTTGGCCTTTGCCGAAATTCATCCGGATTACTATCAGATCCCGGTCGCTGACCGCAAAGCCCTGCTAGAGGAAGAGCGGGCCCTTGCGCGGGCCGAAGATGATGAAGACAACAATCGCAGCCGCAACCGCCGGCCTTCCCGGTCGCGCAGCGGCGGGGGCAGCAAGGCCGAAGCAGCCAAAGCCGCCGATGTGGTGCAATCTGCTGCGATCGGCGGGATGGATGTTGTCGATCTGGGGGATGAGGTTGGCGCCGATGCGCTGATCGACGAACCTGCAGATACCGGCGCAGACCTGTTGGCCGACGACATGCAGCCTGCCATCGCACAGGGCGATAACGGTGACGTCCCGTATCGCGCGGTCGATCACGCGTCCGATACCGATGACGAAATCGAATCGATTGCCGAAGAAGACGTGGCCGAAGAAATCAGCGCGCCGCGCAAACCGCGCCATCGCAAGTACAAGATCCAGGAAGTGGTCAAGGTGCGCCAGATCATGCTGGTGCAGGTGGTCAAGGAAGAGCGCGGCAACAAGGGTGCTGCGCTGACGACCTACCTGTCGCTTGCGGGCCGCTATTGCGTGCTGATGCCGAACACGGCGCGCGGTGGCGGGATTTCCCGCAAGATCACGCAGGCGGCAGATCGCAAGAAGCTGAAGGAAATCGCAGGCGAGATCGAGGTGCCGGAGGGCGCAGGCCTGATCATCCGCACGGCAGGGGCCAAGCGGACAAAGGCGGAAATCAAGCGCGACTATGAATACCTGATGCGCCTGTGGGAACAGGTGCGCGAACTGACGCTGAAATCCATCGCGCCTGCGGCGATCTATGAAGAAGGCAATCTGATCAAGCGCACGATCCGTGATCTTTACAGTCGCGAGATCGAGGAAGTGCTGGTCGAAGGGGCCGAAGGTTACCGCGTGGCGAAAGATTTCATGCGGATGATCATGCCAAGCCACGCCAAGGCCGTGCAGCCCTATCATGACACGCAGCCGCTGTTTGCGCGGTATCAGGTGGAAAGCTACCTTGCGGGCATGTTCAACCCGACTGTGCAGTTGAAATCAGGGGGTTACATCGTCATCGGCGTGACCGAGGCCCTGGTGGCGATCGACGTCAACTCGGGCCGGGCGACCAAGGAAGGGTCAATCGAGGAAACGGCGGTCAAGACCAACCTTGAGGCCGCCGAAGAAATTGCGCGCCAATTGCGCCTGCGCGACCTTGCCGGGCTGATCGTGATCGACTTTATCGACATGGAAGAGCGGCGCAACAATGCCGCGGTCGAAAAGCGCCTGAAGGACAAGCTGAAGACCGACCGCGCGCGCATTCAGGTGGGGCGCATTTCGGGCTTTGGCCTGATGGAGATGAGCCGCCAGCGCCTGCGCCCCGGCATGCTGGAAAGCACGACACAGCCCTGCCCGCATTGCCATGGCACGGGGTTGATCCGGTCGGATGACAGTATGGCGCTGCAGATCCTGCGGGCGCTCGAGGAAGAGGGCACGCGCAAGCGCAGCAAGGAAGTCTTGCTCAAGGCGCCGATTGCGGTGGTGAACTTCCTGATCAACCAGAAGCGCGAGCATATCGCGCTGATCGAAGCGCGCTATGGGATGAGCGTCCGGATCGAGGCGGACCCAGGCTTGGTCAGCCCGGATTACGTGATGGACAAGCTGAAGACAGCAACGCGGGTGATCCCGGAACCGTCGGCTGTGATTTCGGGCAATGCGGCGCTGATGGGGGCGCCGGTTGCCGATGAGGATGATATCATCGATCCCGACATCCCCGATGATGACGAGGTGGATGAAGCTGATGATGCACCGGTGGCCAAGGCCGCCCCGGCAGACCGCAGCGAAGGCAATGGCACGGGCGAAGGCGGCAAGAAAAAGCGGCGGCGGCGGCGGCGGCGGCGTGGCGGTGCGGGCGGCGGTCAGGGTGACGGCGCGTCGGCAGATCAGGCCGGGGACGACGACGGCGACGACGATGGTGACGACGCAGTGGCCGGCGATGAGGCCGGGGCAACCAGCGATGAACAGGTGCCAGCAGCGCCGGTGACCGCGGCCGCAGAGGCCGCCCCGTCAGAAGTGGCCGAGGCCCCGAAAAAGCCATCGCGGTCGCGCAGCAAGAAACCGGCGAAGGATCCGGTCAGCGAAGTTGCCGTGCCGGTTGATCCCGTGGTCACAGAGGCCGCGATTGCCGTGGACGCCGGAGCGGCCCCTGCCGCAGCAGAAGAGGCGCCGAAAAAGACAACGCGGACGCGCAGCCCGCGCAAACCGAAGGAATCGGCGGCAAGCGCAGCCCCTGCGGACGCCGTGATCGCCCAAGAACCGGCACCTGCCGCTGCGCCGGTTGCCGAAGCGGCACCTGCCGCCCTTGCCGAAGCAGAGGCCGAGGTTGACGATGGTCCGGCAAAGCCAAAGCGCAAGGGCTGGTGGTCATTGGGCCGCTGAAGGCAGCGCTGGCAACAGCGCCGACAAGACCGGTCAGGAAACAAGGGCGGCGGGGAATTCCCGCCGCTTTTGCTTTTTGCAGCCCGGTCAGGCCCTGCACCCCGGTGGCGCGTCAGCCGTCAACAGGCGCAACAGGATTTGCCCCCCGGCGGATCAGATAGACCTGTGCCCCGCCTTCAAGCCGTGTCTCCAGCAGCAGGTGGCCTGCTTCGGCGCAGAAATGCGGCAGGTCGATCGCGGCCATCGGATCGGTTGCGATCACCCGCAGCACGCGGCCCTCGGCCATGTTGGCCAAACGTTTGCGCGCCCGCAGCACGGGCAGCGGGCAAAGCAACCCTGCACAATCAACCTCGGCGTCCCACATGCGTGACCTGTCCCTTGCAGCCCGCCCCCACCTAGCGCCGCGCCGTGGCTGGACGCCAGCCCAAATCGGCTACGCAAACGTGAGATGATGAAACGTGACCTGCGCCAAGGGCCGGGTTATGTCTGGCACATGTTCGGGATCGAAATCATGGACGCGGCCCTGGCCCCGGCAATGCTGGTGGCATTGCTGGCGGGTGTCCTTTCGTTCCTTTCGCCCTGCGTTTTGCCGATTGTGCCGCCCTATCTGGCCTATATGGGCGGGATCAGCATGGGCGAGATGCGCGGCAATGCCGTGGCCCGCCGCAAGATCATGCTGCCTGCGCTGGCCTTTGTGCTGGGCCTTTCGACCGTGTTCCTTTTTCTGGGCTTCACGGCCTCGACCATCGGGATGTTCTTTTTGCAGAATCAGGAACGGCTGGCGCAGGTTTCGGGCCTTGTCGTCATCGTTTTCGGGCTGCATTTTCTGGGTGTGTTCCGCATTCCGCTGCTCGACCGTGAGGCGCGGCTGGATGTGGGTGACCGTGGCGGATCGGCCCTTGGCGCCTATGTGCTGGGGCTGGCCTTCGCCTTTGGCTGGACCCCCTGCATCGGCCCGCAACTAGGCGCGATCCTGTCCCTTGCCGCGCAGGAATCCAGTGTGGCACGCGGCACTGTTCTGCTGGGCGTCTATGCCATCGGCCTTGGGTTGCCGTTCCTGTTCGCTGCACTGTTCGTTGAACGCTCGCTGGGGTTGATGGCCCGGATCAAGCCCTACATGCGGCGCATCGAACAGGCCATGGGGGTGTTGTTGCTGGTGGTGGGTCTTGCACTTGTCACCGGGGCCTTTACCAGCTTTGCGTTCTGGCTGCTTGAGACTTTTGAGGCGCTGGGCCTGCCGATGTTGGGGTAAGGTCTTTCCCTGCCGCATAATTCTGCCAGAATGTGCAGCGATATGCAGGCCATGGACCCCGCACCGCCAGATCAGCCCAAGGAACGGCCGTTTTCGCGGCGGGTGTTCTATATTCCGGGTTACGACCCGTTCCACCCACGCCGCTACCGCGAGCTGTACCGCAAAGAGGGCGCTGCGCAGGCGCAGATTTCGGGCTATGGGTTGGCGTTGAAGCCGAAGAAGGCGGGCGGGCCTTATGGCTGGCAGGTGCGGGGGCAGATGGCCGGACTGGCCGCCGAAGTGGATATGGAGGTGCTGGTCTGGTCAGACCTTGTGCGCACGTCAATGACCACGGGCATTCCGGGAACCTATCTGCAACTGGTGCGCACGGCCTGGGCCTATATCGGATCGGGGGCGTTGTTCCGGCTGATGCGGCTGCGCAAGGGGCCGATGATCGCAGCGCTTTATCCGATATTCTTTCTGTTGGGGCAGTTGCTGATTGGCTTAGGCTTGGGTTGGGCTTTGGGGGCGCTGGTTGCGGCCTATAGCCATTGGTCGGTGGGCCTCGCTGTGGGCGCGGCGGTCGCCTATGCCGTTTTGCACCTGTTCCGGCGATATGACAGCAAGGTTTTCGCTTATTACCTGATGCATGACTACGCCTATTCGGCCCAGGTGGGTGGGGCGAACCCGCCGCAACTGGAGGTGCGGATGGCGCAGTTTCGGGCTGCGATCCGGGCCGCGATGGACGAAGGGTTTGATGAGGTGCTTGTCGTGGGGCATTCGTCGGGCGCGCATCTTGCGGTGTCGATCATGGCCGACATGTTGCGCGACGGCGTGCCAGAGGGGCCCGCGCTTTCGCTGCTGACGCTTGGCCATGTGGTGCCCATGGTGTCTTTCCTGCCAAAGGCCGCGCGGCTGCGGCGCGATCTGCATGATCTGTCGCTGATGGACCGGCTGACCTGGGTGGATGTGACCGCCCCCGGCGATGGCTGCGCCTTTGCCCTGTGCGATCCGGTGGCGGTGACGGGGGTTGCACCGCCCGGCAAGCGCTGGCCTTTGGTCATTTCGGCGGCCTTCACGCAAACGCTGTCGGCAGAGCGGTGGAAAGAATTGCGCTGGAAGTTCTTCCGGCTGCATTTCCAGTATCTCTGCGCCTTTGACCGCCCGCGCGACTATGACTATTTCCAGATCACGGCAGGGCCGGTGACGCTGGCTGCGCGCTATGCCGGGCGCAAGCCTTCGGGCAGTCGGATCGAAGTGGCGCGCTCGGGTTATCGGAGCATGGCATGAACCCGCCAAAGCCTGTGCCGCGTCCGGATAAGGTCTCGCTCTGGCGTTACTTGCGGCTGTTCCGCGCGGATATCCTGTCGGCACAACCGGCGCGGCTTTATCGCGCATGGATGGCCGAATTCAGGACGCTGTTCTTTCGCAGCTATATGTGCAACGACCCGGAACTGGTGCGCCGCGTGCTGAACGAACGCCCCGACGACTTTCCAAAATCGAACCGCATCCGCGAAGGGCTGAACCCGTTGCTTGGCAATTCGGTGTTCGTCACGAACGGCGAAGTGTGGAAGCGGCAAAGGCGGATCATCGACCCGGCTTTCGAAGGCGGGCGGCTGCGCGACACCTTTCCGGCGATGTGGGCGGCAGGTGAAGCGGCCGTTGCGCGGATGCCGGTGGGGGTGGTGGAGGTTGAGGAGGAGATGAGCCACGCGGCAGCGGATGTCATTTTTCGAACATTGTTCTCGATCCCGATCGAGCATGAGGTGGCGGCCCAAGTGTTTGCGGAATTCCGCACCTATCAGCGCACGCAGCCCATTCTGAACCTTGCGGCCTTCCTGCCCTTGCCGCGCTGGTTCCCGCGCCTGCACCAGAAGGCGACAAAACGTTCGGCAGCAGTGATCCGTGGCTTGATCGCAAGGCTGACCGAGGGGCGCGCGGCCGAGATTGCGGCGGGCACGGCGCCGGATGATCTGGCAACCAAGATCATGGTGACGGCGGACCCGTTGACGGGTGAGCGGTTCGAGACGGCCGAAATGATCGACCAAGTGGCGATCTTCTTTCTGGCGGGACATGAGACAAGCGCCTCGGCGCTTGGCTGGGCGCTGTATCTGCTGGCGATGTATCCGGAAGTGCAGGAGCGGGTGGCAGCTGAAGCGGCGGGTATGGGGGACGCGCCAGATTTCAGCGCTGTATCGCGGCTGAAGTTCACGCGTGATGTGTTCCGCGAGGTGTTGCGGCTGTATCCGCCGGTGCCGATGATGGTGCGCGAGAATGCCTGCCCCGAGGACATGCGTGGGCGGGCGGTGAAGCCGGGGGCGCAGATCGTGCTGAGCCCGTGGCATCTGCAACGGCACGAGCGCATCTGGGCCAACCCGGATGGCTTTGATCCGGATCGTTGGCAGCGCGAGGAAACCAAGACCTGCGCGCGGGATGCCTATATGCCGTTCTCAGCCGGGCCGCGTGTGTGCACGGGGGCGGGGTTTGCCATGGTGGAAGGCGTGCTGCTGCTGGCGATGCTGGCGCGGGTCTTCCGGTTTGAACGGGTGGCAGGGCGAGTGCCCGTGCCGGTGGCGCATCTGACGGTGCGGGCGCAGGACGGGATCTGGTTA
>JALOSO010000230.1 GCA_025458385.1 Paracoccaceae bacterium
CGTCACCGGCAACTGGGCCAACCCCTACCTCACCATGGATTACCACGCCGAAGCCGTGATCGCCGGTGAATTCATGCAGTTCCTGATGAACGGCTCGCTTTATCAGGGCTCCAAACCCGTGATGTGGTCACCCGTGGAAAAGACGGCACTGGCCGAGGCCGAGGTGGAATACCACGACCACACGAGCCATCAGGTCTGGGTGCGGTTTCCGGTGATCAGTGTCCCAAAGTTTGAAGACTTTCAACGCAGTTTCGAAGCTCGCCGAGTGTTCTTGAAAGCCCATGGGGAAACCATGGACTTGGAAGCCGAGCGGAAAAGAGTGGAGCATCTGCGACGGTATGATGGCGCAAGTGTTGTGATCTGGACCACCACGCCCTGGACCATCCCGCAGAACCGCGCCATCAGCTTTGGCCCCGGCATCGCCTATGGCCTTTACGAGGTCATCGGCCGCCCCGCCGACAGCACCGCCACCATCGGCCACCGCGTGATTGTGGCGGATGGGCTTGCCGAACAGGTGTTCGCACAGGCCAAATTGGCGGGGCCGGAAATGATCCGCCGCCTGTGCGATGTGCCTGCCGCCGATCTGGAGAAACTGATCTGCGCCCACCCCTACCGTGGCATCGAAGGCGGCGCGGGTGAGTGGGACTATGACGTGCCGATGCTGCCGGGTGACCACGTCACCGATGACGCAGGCACAGGGTTCGTTCATACCGCCCCCAGCCACGGCGATGATGACTATCAGATGGGCCTGAAATTCGGCCTGCCCATGACCTACAATGTCGAACCCGATGGCAGCTACCGCGCCGACCTTCCGGTGTTCGGCGGCCAGCACATCATCCTGCCTGATGGCAAGGAAGGCCCCGCCAACGTCAGCAATATCAAGGCTTTGGCCGCCCAGGGCGCCCTCTTCGCCAAGGCCAAGCTGAAACACAGCTACCCCCATTCGTGGCGCTCCAAGGCCCCCGTCATCTATCGCAACACCCCCCAGTGGTTCGTCGCCATCGACAAACCGCTCACAGATGGCATGGGCCAGCACGGCGATACCATCCGCGAACGCGCCTTGAACTCCATCAACGAACTGGTGACATGGACCCCCGCCACAGGCCGCAACCGCCTGCATTCCATGATCGCCGCCCGCCCCGACTGGGTGCTGTCACGCCAGCGCGCATGGGGCGTGCCGCTCACCTGCTTCGTGAAAAAGGGCGCGCGCCCCACTGACCCTGACTTCCTTCTGCGCAACGCCGACGTCAACGCCCGCATCCTCACCGCATTCGAGGCGGATGGCGCCGATGTCTGGTATATGCCAGGCTTCAAGGAAAAGGTACTCGGCGGCCTCGTCGACCCCGCGCAATACGAACAAGTGTTCGATGTGCTCGACGTCTGGTTCGATTCAGGCTCCACCCACGCTTTCGTCCTGCGCGACCGTGCCGATGGCGCGCCCGACGGCATTGCCGACCTCTATCTCGAAGGCACCGATCAGCACCGCGGCTGGTTCCATTCCTCGCTTCTGCAAGCCTCCGGCACCAAGGGCCGCGCGCCCTACAAGGGCGTACTGACCCATGGCTTCACCTTGGATGAAAAGGGCATGAAAATGTCCAAATCCGTGGGAAATACCGTGGCTCCACAAGAGGTTATCGATGAATACGGTGCCGATATCCTGCGCCTTTGGGTCGCCCAGTCCGATTACACAATCGACCTGCGCATCGGCAAGGAAATCCTGAAAGGGGCCGCCGACAGCTATCGCCGCCTGCGCAACACGCTGCGCTTCATGCTAGGCAACTTGTCAGGCTTTACCGAAGCCGAAAAGGTCTCGCCCGACCAGATGCCCGAACTGGAACGCTGGGTGCTGCACCGGTTGGCTGAACTCGATGGCCAAGTCCGCGAAGGCTATGCCGCCTATGACTTCCAGGGTGTTTTCCAACGCCTGTTCACATTCGCCACCACGGACCTGTCAGCGCTTTACTTCGACATCCGCAAAGACAGCCTCTACTGCGACGCCCCCAGCACTCTGCGCCGCCGCGCCTGCCGCACCGTGCTGGATCACCTGTTCCACCGCCTCACCACATGGCTCGCCCCGATCCTCGTGTTCACCGCCGAGGATGTCTGGCTCTCCCGCTTCCCCGATGATCAGGGATCGATCCACCTGCACGACTTCCCCGAAACGCCTGCCACATGGCGCGATGATGCGCTGGCCGCGAAATGGGAAACCATCCGCGCCACCCGCCGCGTGGTGACGGGCGCGCTGGAGGTGCAGCGCACCGCCAAGGTGATCGGTGCCAGCCTCGAAGCAGCCCCGCAGGTCTTCGTCACCCCCGCGATGCAAGCCCTGCTCGGCGCAGATTTCGCCGATCTCTGCATCACTTCCGGCATCAGCACCACGACCACAGCCGCGCCAGATGGCGCGTTCACCCTGCCAGATGTGCCCGATGTCGCCGTGCTGTTCCACCCGGCACCGGGGGCCAAATGCGAACGCTGCTGGCGCGTGCTGCCCGATGTGGGCACGCACAAACACCCCGGCACCTGCGCCCGCTGCAACGATGCGCTTGGCTGAACATGCAAACCGGGTCAGACTGCGGCCATGCCCAGCCTGACCCTTCCTTCCCCCTTCGGCCCCCTCACCATCACCGAGGCGAACGGCACCCTCACGGCGCTGGACTGGCGCGCGGGCCACACTGACCCCTCCGATCTCCTCCACCACACCGCTACCCAACTCACCGCTTATTTCGCAGGCGTACCCTACAGCTTCGACCTCCCCTTCGAGTGGGGCACCGGCCTGAACGCCCAGGTCCGCCGCGCCATGGCCGCCATCCCTCACGGCCAGACCCGCACCTATGGCGCGATTGCAAAGGCCCTGAACACCAATGCCCAAGCCGTGGGCCAAGCCTGCGGTGCCAACCCACTGCCCATCCTCATCCCCTGCCACCGCGTCATGGGCACCCACTGGTTCGGCGGCTTCTCCGCCCCCGGCGGCGTGGAAACCAAGGCCGCCCTTCTGCGCCTTGAAGGTGCGCTCTTGATCTGACACCCGCCCAAAGCTGCGCAGCGCTGCCCACTTTTCCATGGCAATGCCGCGCAAGGGGGCTCGATGCCCCCGCGCGCGGCGCCCCGTTGCAAAGACGCACACAACGGCATAGCCATGCAGCATGACCCTGACCGTCTTCCTCGCCGTCCTTGCCGCTGCCTTCCTGCACGCCGCGTGGAACGCCCTGATCAAGACCGGCGCGTCAAAACAATCCGCCATGCTGATCCTGTCCTTTGGCCATGCCATCTGCGGTGCTGGCGTCGCCCTGTGGAAAGGCTGGCTGCCCGCCAATGCTGTGCCATGGGCCATCGCATCGGGCCTGATCCACATGTGCTATCAGACCTTCCTGTCCTATGCCTATGACCATGGAGACCTCTCCCGCGTCTACCCCATCGCCCGCGGTGCCGCCCCAATGCTGGTGCTGATCATCAGCGCGCTCTTCCTGTCTGATCAGATGGACCGCGCCGAACTCATCGGCGTCCTCATCCTTGGCCTTGGCATCCTGCTGATGGCGCGCGGCGTGTTCACAAGCGGCGAAAGCCGCAAGATGCTGCCTTTTGCCCTCGGCTCGGCCGTCGCCACTGCCGGCTATTCGATCACCGATGGTCTTGGCGCGCGGGTCGCGGGGGACGCCGTGCTATACGTCGGCTGGCTGATGATGATCTCGGCCATCTTCTACACCCCCGCCGCGCTCGCCCTGAAAGGCCGCGCCATCCTGTCCGCCCCGCCAAAAGCCTGGGTCATGGGCCTGATCGCCGCATCAGCCTCCTTCGGTGCCTATGCTATTGCCGTCTGGGCGATGACGGTGGCCCCCATCGCCCTTGTCGCCGCCCTGCGCGAAACATCCATCCTGTTTGCCGTGCTGATCGGCTGGCTTCTGTTCGGCGAGAAGATGGGCCGCGACAAGTGGATCGCCATTGGCGTCATACTGACCGGCGTCATCATCACCCGGCTTTAGACCTTCATGTCAAAGCCAAGGTGCTTGGCAACGGTGAAGATGTCCTTGTCCCCCCGCCCGCACATGTTCATCACGATGATATGGTCCGCAGGCAGTGTGGGCGCGATCTTCATCACATGCGCAAGGGCATGGCTCGGCTCCAGCGCCGGGATGATGCCCTCCAGCTGGCAGCTCAGCTGAAACGCCTCCAGCGCCTCCGCATCCGTGATGCTCACATACTTTGCCCGCCCTGTGTCATGCAGCCAGGCATGTTCCGGCCCGATCCCCGGGTAATCCAGCCCCGCACTGATGCTGAACCCTTCCAGAATCTGCCCATCCAGATCCTGCAGCAGATAGGTCCGGTTGCCATGCAGCACCCCCGGCCGCCCCCCCGTCAGCGATGCGCAATGCTGCATCCGGTCGTCCACCCCCTTGCCACCGGCCTCAACGCCAATAATCCGCACCGACGGGTCATCCAGAAACGGATAGAACAGCCCCATGGCGTTCGACCCCCCTCCAATCGCCGCGATCACCGTATCCGGCAGCCGCCCCTCGCCTTCCTGCTCCGCCAGCTGCCAGCGCACCTCGCGGCCAATCACCGATTGGAAATCCCGCACCATCGCCGGGTAAGGATGCGGCCCTGCCACCGTGCCGATGCAATAGAACGTATCCCGCACATTCGTCACCCAATCGCGCAGCGCGTCGTTCATCGCATCCTTCAGCGTGCCCCGGCCTGACGTCACCGGCACAACCTCCGCCCCCAGCAGCCGCATGCGGAACACGTTCGGCGCCTGCCGCTCCACATCATGCGCGCCCATGTAGACCACGCATTTCAACCCGAACTTCGCGCAGACCGTCGCCGTCGCCACCCCGTGCTGGCCAGCACCCGTTTCCGCAATGATCCGCGTCTTGCCCATGCGCCGCGCCAGAATGATCTGCCCCAGCACATTGTTGATCTTGTGCGCGCCCGTATGGTTCAGCTCAT
>JALOSO010000027.1 GCA_025458385.1 Paracoccaceae bacterium
AGCGAGCCGTTCATCAGGAACTGCATGAATTCACCGGCGATCACGGCTTCGGCGTGGTAATCCATGGTGAGGTAGGGGTTGGCCCAGTTGCCGGTGACGCCAAGGCGCTTGAATTCGGCGCGCTGGATGTCGATCCAGCCTTCGGCGAATTTGCGGCATTCCTGACGGAAGGCGACGGTATCGACGTCATCCTTGTTCAGGCCCTTGGCGCGGTATTGTTCCTCGATCTTCCATTCGATGGGCAGGCCGTGGCAATCCCAGCCCGGCACATAGCGGGCGTCCTTGCCCATCATCTGCTGCGAGCGGACGACCATATCCTTCAGCACCTTGTTCAGGGCATGGCCGATGTGGAGGTGGCCGTTGGCGTAAGGAGGGCCGTCGTGCAGGATGAAGGGCGTGCGCCCCCCCTTTTGCTGAGCAGCTTTCTCGCGCAGGCGGTCATAGACGCCGATCTGCGCCCAGCGGTCCAGCCATGCAGGTAGACGGTATCGCGGTAGTCGGGCGTATCGGCGCTCATGGCGGTTCCTTCAGGGAAATTGACGTGGGAAGGTTCCCGGCGGCCCTGAGGGATTCAGAGCGCCGGGCCGCTAATTCGTATGATTGCGCGCGTCCACATGCGCCGCGTTATAGACGCGGGCCTTGCAAGGGGCAAGCGGACCCTCAATCGGCGCGCGCTGCCCGTTCCGCCCAACGGTTCAGCCAGGCCAGACCCGCCAGCGACAGGCCAAGACCCAGGAAGCTGAACACGCGGGTGAGGCCGGTCAGGCCCGCGGCATCCACGAAAAACACCTTGGCGATGGTGATCCCGATCACAACCATGGCGACACGGCGCAAGAGAGGCGAGGCCTTGCGGATGGACTGGATCAGCAGGGCAGCACCAAGTGCCATGAGGGCGAGGGTGTAGGTGTAAAGCTCTCCCTGCATCACGCCGATGTCGCCCAGCCATGGGCCCTGGAACCAGTGGCGGATCTCGAGCGCGCCATAAAGGGCGATGAGGGCGGCACCGATGCACAGGAAGGGCAGGCGGAGGATGGCAGGCATGTAAGGGCGCATGGCAAGGAGCAGGAGGCCGGGAAGGGCATAGGCGATGAAGAGGCTGTTGATCAGGATGGGGCCCGTGACAAGGCCGGTCAGGTTTTCGGGGCCATAGCTGAACAGCGGATTGAAGGGGAAGGCTGCGGCAAACAGCCAGCAGGCTGCAATGATGCCAGCGATGGCGGCAAGGCCCTGCCGGGCGCGTTGCAGCCAGCCCGTAACTTGGGCGCGGTACAGTTGCACGCCCATCAGGATCAGCCATGGCAGGGCCATGAGGCTGGCTTGCCAGTGGCCTTCATAGGGGAACCAGCCTTCGGGCAGGATCAGGCGGGTGATCAGCACGCTGCCAAAGACGGCGGCAAGGGCGGCACCTGCGGATTCAAGCACGGCAAGGGTCAGGGGGCGGGGGCGTTCTTGCGCCATCCAGCGGGCGGCGGCAAAGGCGGCGATGCTGCCTGCAAAGGCAAGGGTGACGCTGGCAAGCGGGCCATCAAGGGCAAAGTCAAGGCCGGGGTCAAAGAGCAGGCGCCATGACAGAACAGCCGTGCCGATCTGCTGGAACAGGCCCATTTCGGGCAGGTTGAAGCGGCGGTCCAATGCGGCGGCAGTCACCAGCAGCACGGCCAGGGCTAGGGTCAGGGCGGTGGCCGTGGTCAGCAGGAACAGGGCAAGTGCGATCAGCGACAGCGCAGCCAGCGTGGCATGGGCGGTGCGGCGCATATCGCCCATGTCAACGGCGGCAAAGCGCGTGGCAAGACCGGTCATGATGGCGGCGGCGGCAATGATGTGCAGGGCCCAGGGGTAATCACCGATGAACCGGGCAGGGGCCCAAAGCAGTTCCAACCCGGCGACGGAGAGCGAGAGGGTAAGAACGGCAATCAGGCCGAACATCACGTTCACCAGCCGGTCGGGGCCAGCGCGCAGGGCACGCCATGCGGCGGCGGCGCTGATGGCGGCGGCCATCAACGTCAGCCAGGTAATCGCCTGCGGCCGTGCGATCGTGTGATCGGTGGTCTTCCAGGGAAAACCTTCAAGCATGCTCAGGACAGGGCCGCTGGTGAAGCCTTCGACGGCAATCCATGCGACAAATGCGGTGGCGGGCAGCAGGGCAAGGTCAGTCAGGCCCTCGGCGCGGCGGGCCCAAAGTAGGGCACCAATGGCAAAGACCGTCAGGGCAAGGGGTGAGATCAGGTGGTTATTGGGGCCCATGCCAGACAAAAACAGCAGCAAGGATGAGGCAACGGCGGCGCCCATGCCAAGTTTGACGGCAAAGGAAAGGGGCACCTTGTTTGATTGGCCAAGGGCAGCTTGCAGGGTGAAGGGGCCGGGGTGGCTGGGGGTCAGCGATAAGGGCGGGATGATGATGGCGATGGCGGCCAGCACCAGCATCGTCAGGGCAAATCCGGGCACGCCGCCGCCCCCAACGCCCACGAGGACGGTCCCCGGATAGCCAAGCACAAGCGCCAGAACGGCGACCCACCGCCATTGCCGCACAGCATCAATGCCAAGGCCCGTGGCGGTGATCAGGGCGAAATAGGCGTAAAGCCAGGGGGCGGCATCAGATCCGCCCGCCACGATGAAGGGCGAAAGGGCCGCGCCGATCAGGCCGACAGCAGCAAGAAGCGGGCCGTAGAACCACCCAAGGGCCACGGCAAGGGCGGCCGTGAACAGATGCCCGGCAAAGGCCGTTTCAGGGCCGATCAGGCCATACATGTGCCGCGCGGCAAGGGTTGCCGCAAAGACCGAGACCAGACCCGCCCCCGAAAAGACCGAAGGCAAGTATTGCGTTGTGGTGCCACCCTCATCGCCGTGGCGGCGGCGCAGCCATTCGCCTGCGGCAATCAGACCGGCGCCAAAGGCGATGCCGGCCAGCACCCGCAGCGGGGGCGGCAACAGCCCTTTCTCGACTCCGTATTGCACAAAGAAAATGCCGGCAAGGCCAAGGGATGCTGCGGCAATCGCATAAATCCAGTTAACCTGCAGCCAGTTGATCAGGCGTGTGGCAACGTCGGGGCCTGTCGCGCCCGGGGCGGGCGCCACCATGTCATCAGTGGTGCGGCCGGCGGTCAGCGGTACCTCGGCCGGGCCTGTCGCGGCATTGGCCGGCTGGCGCGCAATCGCCCTGTCCCAGGCAGAGGATACCTGGGCGGCAGGGGGCTGGGTGACGTCAGCCGGGATGGCTGCGGCAGGGGCAGGTCCGGCCAAGCCGGTATCCGCTGCGATGTCTGGGGGCGTATCGACGACCGGGATTTCAGGCGCCGTGGTGGCCAGCGGGTCCTGCACCCGTGCGTGGGGCGGGGCGATACCGTCGTCCAGCATCGCCAGCCGTGCGGCCTGCTGGGCTGACAGGCGTTCTAGGCGGGCCAATCTGTCAGCAAGGCCCGCAGTCCGGATGAACAGGACCACAATGGCAACCGGCACGGCCAGCACCACGAGCAACGCGACAATCGCAAAAAAAGCCAGCTCATCCACCTTGGGCACCTCACTTGAACCGCGTTCACGATACTGTGGCAGTGATTATGGCAGAAGTCAGGAATTCCATCCCTTGGAATTGACCTTTTCGCACAAGTGTTGCTTCTGGTGGGCATGGTAACGCGGCGAATTGCAGTGGTGGGGGCGGGTGTCGGCGGTTTGGCTGCGGCGGCATTTCTGCACCGTGGCGGGCATGAGGTAACGCTTTTTGAGCGTTTTGCCGCGCCGCGCCCGCTGGGATCGGGGCTGGTCATCCAACCCGTGGGCCTTGCCGTGCTGGAGGCCCTTGGGGCAGGGGACATGGCCCGGGCGCATGGCGCCGCGGTGGCGCGGATGCGGGGGAATGACGGGGCACGGCGGGTGCTGGCCGTGGCCTACCCGGCGGATGCGCCGGGGCTGGCGATGCATCGCGCCAGTCTGTTTCATGTGCTCTGGCAGGTGGTTCAGGGCCTTGGGGTGCCGGTGGTGACGGATGCGACGGTCACGGAAGCGCCGTTGATTGCGGGCAAAAGGCGGCTGTCTGGTGATCATGGCGCGTTCGATCTGGTGGTGGATGCGGCAGGCGCAGGATCACCCCTTTCGCCGCTGCAGGCGCGCGCCCTGCCGTTTGGCGCGATCTGGGGGCATGTGCCCTGGCCTTCGGACACGCGGCTCAGCCGCAATGAACTGGCGCAGGCTTACCGCGGGGCTGCGCGGATGGCGGGCATCCTGCCGATCGGCCCCTTGCCGGGCGATGACACGCCCCGCGCGGCGGTGTTCTGGTCCATGCCGGTTGACCAACTGGACCAATGGCCGCAGGCCGATCTGGCGACATGGAAGGCCGAGGTTACCCAGCTTTGGCCCGCCATGGCCGATTTCCTTGATGGCATCACAAGCACCACACAGATGACCACGGCGCGCTATACGCACGGCACGCTGGCCCGCCCTTACGCACCTGCGCTCGTGCATATCGGCGATGCCGCACACCGTGCCAGCCCGCAACTGGGGCAGGGGGCCAATATGGCGCTGCTGGATGCAGCCGCACTTGCCAGTGCCATTGCCACCAATCCTTGGGAGGACGCGCTGCCCGCCTATGCCCGCATGCGCCGCTGGCATGTCCGCAGCTATCAGGCCCTGAGTGCGGCGTTCACGCCGATGTACCAATCCGACAGCCGCATCCTGCCCGCCTTGCGCAACCGCCTGTTGGCCCCAGCCTCGGAATGGCTGGTCGTACGGCAGATGCTGACGCGGCTTGTCGCGGGCAACCTGCTGCACCCCTTGGCAGGCGGGGTGATGCCCAAATCGCCGCTCTTCGCTGGCCTTTCAGGCGCTCATCGCTGACCTCAGCGAAGACAGCCCGCAAGGGCTGGATGAGCGGCCCCTAATGCCAGCTGAAAAAACCCTTTGGTGCGCGGCCCAGCAGGGTTTCGGCCAGCCCCCGCCCCAGATCGCCCGCATCCGCCGCCGCCCCGCGCACCTCGCCCTCAATCGCCTCTGACCCGTCCGGGCGCAGAATCTCGCCCCGCAGCCACAGCTGATCGCCCTCGATCACCGCCAGCCCCGCAATCGGCGTCTCGCATGACCCGTCCAGCCGCGCCAGATAGGCCCGCTCCGCCGCCAGCCGCACGCCTGTTGGCCCATCGTGAATCGCCGTCAGCATCTCGGCCACCCGTGCATCATCCTTGCGCCGCTCAATCCCGATGGCCCCTTGCGCCACCGCCGGCAGCATCTCGGTCACCTCCACCGGTCCCCGCGCCACATGCGCAAGGCCCAGCCGGTTCAACCCCGCCATCGCCAGAAACGTCGCCACCGCCACCCCGTCTTCGAGCTTTTTCATCCGCGTCTGCACATTGCCCCGGAACTCGACCAGCTGCAGGTCCGGCCGCCGCAGCGCCAATTGCGCCCGCCGTCGCAGGGACGACGACCCCACCACCGCCCCCTGCGGCAAGTCAGCGAGTGATTCCACACCCGGTGAGACAAAGGCATCGCGCACATCCTCGCGCGCAAGATAGCAGTCAAGGATCAGCCCCTCTGGCTGCACCGTCGGCATGTCCTTCATTGAATGCACGGCGATATCGATGCTGCCGTCGATCAGCGCCTCTTCGATCTCGCGCGTGAACAGCCCCTTGCCCCCGATCTCTTTCAACGCCTTGTCAAGGATCTGGTCCCCTGTGACCTTGATCACACATATTGCGAACGCCTCTTCCGGCAGCCCATAGGCCACCATCAGACAGCGCCGGACTTCATGCGCCTGCCATAAGGCAAGCGGAGAGCCACGGGTACCAATACGAAGCGGCGAAGCGGGTGTGGGAAGCTGCAATGTCATGCGCCAAGCCTTAACGGTGTCAATCAAACCTGACAACTTCTATTGACAAGCGGTGCGCCCCAAGGGACGAACAGGGTGATCGGAGTGACCCATGACCAAAACCATCCTGCGCGCCCTTGCCGGTGAAACCCTGCCAACGCCCCCCATCTGGATGATGCGACAGGCCGGGCGTTACCTGCCCGAATATCGCGCCACGCGCGCCCAGGCCGGCGATTTCCTCAAGCTCTGCTACAACTCTGACCTTGCCGCCGAAGTTACCCTGCAGCCCATCCGCCGCTACGGCTTTGACGCGGCCATCCTGTTTGCCGATATCCTGCTGCTGCCGCAGGCCATGGGGGCTGACCTTTGGTTTGAAACCGGCGAGGGCCCGCGCCTTTCCACCATCACCGATATGGCTGGCGTGCGTGCCCTGAAACCGGCGGATGCCGTGCATGACCATCTGGCGCCCGTCTATGAAACCGTGCGCATCCTTGCCCGCGAACTGCCGCGTGAAACCACCCTCATCGGCTTTGCCGGGGCGCCATGGACCGTTGCCACCTATATGATCGCGGGCCAAGGGTCCAAAGACCAGGGCCGCGCCCATGCGCTGAAAGCGCAGGACCGCGCGACATTTCAGGCCCTGATTGACGCGATCACCGCCGCCACCGTGGAATACCTGTCGATGCAGGTGCAGGCCGGAGCCGAGGTGATAAAGCTGTTCGATAGCTGGGCTGGCAGCCTGAAAGGCCAGGATTTCAACGATTTCGCCGTCAAACCTGCGGCCACCATCATCGCGGCCCTGAAATCCCGCCACCCTGGCCTGCCCATCATCGCCTTCCCGCGTGAGGCCGGCGAAGGCTATGTCGGCTTTGCCAAGGCCACCGGGGCTGATTGCGTGGCACTCGACAATTCCGTCAGCCCCGAATGGGCCGCTGAGAACGTCCAATCCACCGGCTGCGTGCAGGGCAACCTCGCCCCCGAACATATGGTCACGGGTGGTGAGGCGCTGATCCGTGAAACCCGTCGTGTTGTGCAGGCTTTTTCAAAAGGCCCGCATATCTTCAACCTTGGGCATGGCATCACGCCAGACGCGAACCCGGACAATGTGCAGCTGATGATCGATACGGTGCGGGCAGGCTAAGCCATGGGGTGGGTCATCGCCACCCTGATTGCCGCTGCCGCCCAAACCGCGCGAAATGCCACGCAAACCGGGTTGACCCGCGCCATTGGCACGTTGGGCGCAACGCAGGTGCGGTTTCTGTTCGGGCTGCCTTTTGCGATCCTTTTTCTTGCGGGCCTGCGCGCAAGCCTGCGTGAACCCATTCCCGCGCTGAACGTCACCAGCCTCAGCTTTACGGCCATGGGTGCTGTTGCGCAGATTGCCGCCACGGCTGTCATGCTGCTGGTCATGCAAAAACAGGGGTTTGGGCTGGCGACAGCGCTGTTAAAGACAGAACCCGTCATCGTCGCACTGATCGGCTGGGCAATGCTGGGTGATGCGCTGACACCCCTGATGCTGTTGGCCATCGCCATGACTGTGGTCGGCGTTCTGGTCATGTCGGGCATCAAAGGCCGCCTGGGTGCCGCACCCATGCTGCTGGGGTTGCTGGCGGGCGGGTTGTTCGGCCTTTCGGCCATCGGCTTTCGTGGCGGCATCGTGCATCTGGAAACCGGGGGGTTTCTCATCCGCGCAGGCACGGTGCTGGTTGTTGCGCTGACGATGCAGACGGCGATTCTGCTGGCATGGATGGCCGTCTTTCAGCGTGCCGCCATCGCGGCCAGCTTTCGCGTCTGGCGCAGCGCGCTGCTTGCTGGCTTTCTTGGGGCCTTCGCCTCACAGTTCTGGTTCATCGGTTTTGCTTTGACATCAGCCGCCAATGTGCGGACCTTGGCCTTGATTGAGGTGCTGATGGCGCAAGGGGTGGCAATATCTGTCCTGCGGCAAAAAAGCACGGCACAGCAATGGGTTGGCATGGCGGTGCTGCTGGCGGGGGTGGCACTGTTGTTAAGGGGCGCTTGATGCAGAAACAGCGGGCATTTGTGACCGGGGCAACCAGTGGCATCGGTCAGGCGATCGCCTTGGCCCTGCACGCGGCGGGCATGGATGTGATGGCCACCGGGCGCAATGCTGCAGCGCTGGATGGCCTTGCGGCCCGTGGCCTACGCACACGCGCACTGGATCTTGGCGATGTGGCGGCCCTGCCTGCCGCACTGCAGGCTGCACTGGCAGATTTTGCACCCGATGTGCTGGTGAACAATGCCGGCATGGTCGCCCCGCCCGGCAATTTCTGCGACATGGCCGAGGGCGATATCCACCGCAGCATCGCCACGAACCTGACACAGGCCCTGCTGGTGACACACGCCATCGCCCCGGGCATGCGCGCGCGGGGATCGGGACATATCTTCTTTACCGGCTCTATCGCCGGGCATACGCCTTATCCCAATATGGCCGTCTATGCGGCGACCAAGGCCGCACTTGGCGGGTTTGCGCAAAGCCTGCGGCTGGACCTGTCGTCTGCAGGTGTGCGCGTGACCGAGATTGTTGCAGGCCGCGTGGAAAGCCCGCTTTACAAGGATGTGCTGTCACCCGTAGCGCGCGCCGCCATGTACGCCAACCAAGGTGCCGCCCAACCCGCGGATGTTGCTGCAATGGTGCTGGCCGTGCTGGCCCTGCCAGCCCATGCCAATGTCGGCCGGTTTGATATTCTGCCCACGCGACAGCCGGTGACAGCACAGGTACCTGCGGCCGGAAAGGCGGACTAGGCCCGTTTCAGTACCACTTTGCAATGGGTGGCAGGCTCATCAGCACGGCATTCGCATCATGCCCCGTTTCCAGACCGAATTTCGTGCCCCGGTCGTAGACAAGGTTGTATTCCGCATAAAGGCCCCGGTGCCGTAACTGGGTTTCGCGGTCGTCGTCATCGAACGGTGTCTCGATCCGCTTTTCCACCAAGGGCTGGAAGGCTGGCAGGAACGCTGCCCCGACAGCCTGCGTAAAGGCAAAATCCGCCTCCCAATCGCCGGTCTGCAGATCATCGTAAAAGATGCCCCCCACGCCGCGCGCGCGGCCCCGGTGCGGCACAAAGAAATACTCATCGGCCCAGGCCTTGAATTTCGCATAGTATTCAGGTGCATGTGCATCGCAGGCCGCCTGCATCTGCGCGTGGAAATGCGCCGTATCCTCGGCATATTCGATGCAGGGGTTCAGGTCAGACCCCCCGCCAAACCAGCTGGCCCCCGGCGTCCAGAACATCCGCGTGTTCATGTGCACGGCAGGCGCATGCGGGTTGACCATATGCGCGACCAGACTGATGCCCGATGCCCAAAAGCGGGGGTCGCTTTCCATTCCCGGCACGCCCCTTGCTGCCATCGCCTTTTGCGCCCGCGGCGCCAATTCGCCATGCACTTCCGAGAAATTCACCCCGACCTTTTCGAACACCCGACCGCCGCGCATCACACTCATCAGCCCGCCCCCGCCACCATCGCGCGTGGTGGGCGTCACTTCGAATGTGCCCGGTTCACCTGTGCCGTGCGCGGCCTCCAGATCTTCAAAGGCTGTCACGATCCGGTCGCGCAGACTGCGGAACCATGTGGCGGCGCGGCGTTTGCGGCTGTCAAATTCATCAGTCATCAGGATGTCTCGCAAAGATTACAGGTGTTGCTTAGCATTCGGCCTGTCGCAGGCCAACATGGCATTTGGCAAAAGCTGTGCAGAACGGCTAAGCTGCGGCATCGGTTTTCAGGGGTTGCTGGCCATGCGCGCGTTCCTTTTGCCCAGCCTGTTGCTGCTTGCGGCCTGTGGCACACCGCAGCAGCAATGCATCAACCGCGAAACCCGCGATTTGCGGGTGGTCGAACGGCTGATCGCCGAAACGCAGGGCAACCTTGCGCGGGGCTATGGGTTTGAAGAGGTGACGGTCTTTACCACGGAATATGTCGATTGCACGCCGCAGGTGGTGGTGCCCGAAGGCCAGCCTGCGCCAGTGGTGGCGCGCCGGTTATGTCTTGAGGATGTGCCGGAAACTGTGCGGCGCCCGGTCGCGATTGATCTGGTGGCCGAACAACGCAAGCTGGACAGCCTGATCACTAAGCGCCGCGATCTGACGGCAAGGGCCCAGACGGCGATTGCCGCCTGTCAGGCGGCCTATCCCGAGAGGTGATTGCCCGCAAGGTATGGGGCCATTGTCCTGCCCCGTCTGGACCATTGCCTTGCGCCGGATGGCGCTAATGGGCGGGGGCGGTGACGGGGTCAAGCAAGCTGCGGCCACCATCCAGGGTCAGCACCTGACCGGTCATGAACCCCGCCGCGTCCGAGGCCAGAAACTGCACCGTTTCGGCAAGTTCGGTGGGTGAGGCGATGCGGCCCAGGGGCGTATCTGCCAGAATCGCCTCGCGGTAATCGGGATTTTCGCGCAGTGCGCCTTGCAAGCTCGCGCTCATGACTGATCCAAAGGCCACGGCATTGACGCGAATGCCCTTGAGTGCAAGGGCCACGGCAAGGCTGCGGGTCATCTGGTCAACCGCCGCACAACTGATCGAATAGCCAAGAAGTTCGGGCTGGGTGCGGTGCGACGCGATTGACGACAGGTTGATGATCGACCCGATCATCCCCTCGACCCCCGCTTTTTCGGCGCGCGCGATCATCTTCTTGGCACAGAGCTGCGACAGGCGCAGGCTGGTCATCAGATTTTGCGCCAACAGGTCTTCGACCGCATCCGCATCCGCATTCAGCGGTTGCGAGGTCAACATCTGTCGGCTGGCGTTGACCAGAATGTCGATCCGGTCAAAGGCGTCAAAGGTTGCGGCCAGCAGGTTGACCATGGTCAACCGTTCACGCAGGTCGCCTGCGAACATCCGCACCTCGCCCTCGGCCTTGCAGGCCTGACCGATTTCGGTTTCGAGACGCGCCTCGTCCATATCGGCGAACATGACGTTCGCGCCCTTGTCAAGGAAATGCCGGGCGATGGCCAGACCGATGCCATTGGCCGCCCCCGTGACGATGGCCGTCTTACCGGCGATGGACAGCGACATGCGCAATCTCCTGTTCACGGACGGGGCCGCTTGCGCGGATCAGCCGATAGGCGGGCGTGCCGCCGATGTCGTCAATGCCGCGGAACAGCGTCCGCAGCACGGGATCATAAGGCAGGGTGCGGTTTGCGACCAGCCACAGCACACCCGAAGGGGCAAGCATCCGCCGGGCCGCCTGCAGAAAGGCGATGCCAAGTGCCGGGTCAGCGCTGCGCCCGACGTGGAAGGGCGGGTTCATCACCACATGATCCAGCAAATGGGCCGGGCGAAACTGGCGCGCATCAGCCCAGTGCAGGTGCACGCGCGGGTCTGGCACGTTCACCGCTGCACAGGTCAGCGCCGCATGGTCTGCCTCGACCACATCCAGTGACCGCACGTCCGCACTGGCCAGAATTGTGCGCGACAGATACCCCCAACCGGCGCCCAGATCGGCCACGCGGCCCTTCAGCGGGGGCAGGGCTGCGGCCAGCAGGGCAGACCCTGCATCCGGGCCATCAGCAGAGAACACGCCCGGCAAGGTCTGAAACCCCGCAACCATCTGCGGGCGGGCAGCCCAGTCGGCAAAGGCCGGGCTGGCCGTGAAGGTGAACAATTTGCCATGCGCCTTGGACAGGGCTGGTGAAACCGCAACCCGCCCGCGCAGATCGCGCAGCGCGGTGTCGATGCCATCGGTCTTTTGCCCGTCAACCGCGATCAGCCCGCCCGGCGCAACCTCGGCCGCTGCCTGCGCCAGCAGCCCGCGCGCGGCAGCCTTGGCGCGCGGCAGGCAGACGATGGCCGCCGCATAGGCCCCGGCGCCGTCATGCCGCACAGCATAGCCTTGCGCCTTGAACGCTGCATGGTCGGGGAAAAAGCCGGTGATCACCGTCACCTGCCCCCGCGGCAGACAAGACAGATCATCACCGGCCTGCGGGCCATAAACCCCCAGCATACCGCTGTCGGGCATTGCAAAGGCGCCGGTGGCAAGGGCCATTTCAAGACGGGCTGAGCGCATGGGCGGCTGACGGGCAGCCTGTTTCCTTTGTTAGCCTGCAGCAGGGTGGGATGGGGCGGACAGCCTGCCCAAATTGCAGGTCATTCCTTTTCCATCGTGCACTGCAGCGGGTGCTGATGCCGGCGGGCAAAGTCCATCACCTGCGCCACCTTGGTTTCTGCAACCTCATGCGAAAAGACACCGACAACCGCCAGCCCCTTTTTGTGAACGGTCAGCATGATGTCAAAGGCCTGTGCATGGGTCAGCCCAAAGAAGCGTTCCAGCACATGCACGACAAATTCCATCGGCGTGTAATCGTCGTTCAGCAACATCACCTTGTACAGCGGCGGCCGCGCGCTGCGTGTCTTTGGCTTGGTCAGGATCGATGTGTCATTTCCCGGCCCGTTGCCGGGCTGGTCTGGCTGGTCTGACATGTGCAGCACGGCTTTGGTCACGGATGTGGTGCCTTTGGCAGAAGGACGAAGATGCAGCAGAACCCGCAATATAACACTTTTCGCCTGACTGGAAAGGGGCCGCCCTTGCATCCTGCGCAACGGACTGCAACCTTGCCGCCATGCCGCCCCATCCGATCACCCTTGTTGCTTTTGATGCCGATGACACGCTGTGGCAGAATGAAGCCTTCTTTCGCCTGACACAGGCACGGTTTGCCGACCTGCTGGCTGATCATGCCGCAGCGGACCACCTTGAGGAGCGGCTGATCGCCGCAGAACGGCGCAACCTTGGCCATTACGGGTTTGGCGTAAAGGGATTTACCCTGTCGATGATCGAGACGGCCATCGAGGTGACAGAGGGCCGTGTACCGGCATCGGTGATTGCCGAACTGATCGCCGCCGGGCGCGAGATGCTGGCCCATCCCATCGAACTGCTGCCCCATGCCCGTGCCGCGGTCACGCAACTGGCCCGCCAGCACGCGGTGTTGCTGATCACCAAGGGCGACCTGCTGGATCAGGAACGCAAACTGGCGCAGTCCGGCCTTGGTGATCTGTTCGACGGGGTCGAGATCGTGTCAGACAAGACAGCCGCCGCCTATGCCGCGATCTTTGCCCGCCATGGCCATGATCCGGCGGCCTGCCTGATGGCCGGCAATTCGCTGAAATCCGATGTCTTGCCCGTGCTTGCCGTCGGCGGGCACGGCGTGCATGTGCCTCATGCGCTGACTTGGGCGCTGGAGGTTGCCGATCCGCCACAGGGGCATGCGCGGTTTCATGCCATCAGGGACCTTGGTGAACTCCCTTATCTGGTAGAAACGCTGCGTGGTGACCGCTAGATATGGCGTCAAGGGGGGCAAATGCCGCCCGAATCCGCCAATCTGCATGAACGAATCGATGAAACCCGTTGAAACAAAGGGGTTTTCGGACTCGGGCCGCGCATGTTAGCGTTCCGCCCAAAGATGACGTTCCGGCAAACAGGGACGCATGAGGCAAAAGCGAGTAGGGGCAAGCGACGTGGTTGCGCAGATTGGGCAATTTGCCCGCAATATTGCATTGCTCATTGTTCTTGTGACCGTGGCCGCCTGCGGGCGACCTGAACCGTCAGGCGCGGCACCCTTTGCTGCCTATGTGATGGATGCCCGCACCGGCGAGACGCTGCATGCGCGCAATGCCGAAACGCGGCTTCATCCGGCGTCGTTGACCAAGATGATGACGCTGTACATCGCCTTTCAGGAAATCGAGGCGGGGCGCATCTCGCCCGACACGATGGTGACGATTTCTGCACATGCAGCCGGGCAGCCCCCGTCGCGTTTGGGCCTGCGCGCGGGCCAAACGATCGCCTTGCGCTATCTCATCCGCGCCGCCGCAGTGAAATCGGCCAATGACGCGGCGACGGCGATTGGCGAGGCAATCAGCGGATCGGAACCGGCGTTTGCCCGGCGCATGACGGAAACCGCGCGCGCGCTGGGCATGCCAGACACCACGTTCCGCAATGCCAACGGGCTGACCGCGGATGGCCATCTGTCGACAGCCAAGGACATGTCGGTACTTGGCCGCCATCTGTTTTACGATTTCCCCCAGTATTACAATATTTTCTCGCGCCGCTCGACCGATGCGGGCCTGGCCGAGGTGAACAACACCAACCGGCGCTTCCTTGACGCCTATGAAGGTGCAGATGGCATCAAGACCGGCTTTACCAATGCGGCGGGGTTCAACCTGACGGCTTCGGCAGAACGGGGCGGTGTGCGGATCATCGCGACGGTATTTGGCGGCACCTCGACAGCCAATCGCAATGCCAAGATGGCGGAACTGCTTGATCTTGGCTTCAGTCGCGCGCCGCGCAATGCGCCGGTGACGATCACGGCAGGCCCGGCGCTGGTGGCGGCAAATGATGCAGCACCTGCCACAGATGATGCGGCGATTGCGGCGGCGGTTGCGGATGCGGCAGCAGCCACGCAGTCCGGGCAGACGGTGCGGCTGGTGACCACGTTGTCAGCCTCGCCGGTTCCGCGCCGCAGGCCAGGTGCCGCGCCGGCCGAGGTTGCGGTAGCAGATGCGGGCACAGCGGCCACAGAACAGGCCGTGCTGGCGATGCAGGATGACATTGCCGGTGCCCTGGCCGAGGCGCTTGGCGAAGAGGTGGCACCTGCGAATACCGACGCGGCCCCTGTCGCCGTGGCGGAAGACACCACCGGGACGGATACGTTGCTGGCGGCTGTGGAACCACTGGCCCCCGATGTGCCGTTTGAAGTGGTGGCGAATGCCGCAGCAGATGCCGCCGCGGCAGCAGAGGTGCCTGCCGAAAGTCTTGAAGGCCAGGCGATTGCGCTGGCCGATGATGCGGCAGACCCGCTGCAGCCTGCGGCCTTTGCAGCCGTGGCCCCGCCGGCCCGCCCTGTCCGTTCGGCCCCGATTTACGATACGCCGGGCGAAGAGGCCGCAGCGCCCGTCCTTTTGGCGGCCGCCGAACAGGAAGGCGCAGCCGCGCCGGAAGAGGTGGTGCTGGTCATGTCAACGTCAGGTGGGCGGCACTGGGGGGTCAATGTCGGGCGCTTCCCCAGCCGGGCCGAGGCGGAACGCGCCTTGCTGCGCACGCAACTTGCCGAAAGTGCCACGCTGAACGAATCTCTGCGCAAGGTCAGCGAGCGTGGCGGCGGCTATGACGCGAATTTCATGGGGCTGACGCAGGACCAGGCTGATCTGGCCTGCCGCCGGTTACAGGCGCGCGCCATCCAGTGCTTCACCATCGGCGAGTAGGGGCCATGGGCTATGTCTTTGCCGCCCCACCCACGGTCAGTGTTGCTGTCGCGGGCAATGTCGCGCGTTTTCCGGTGCGCCGGGTGTTTTGTGTGGGGCGCAATTATGCCGAACATGCGCGGGAAATGGGCCATGATCCGCAGGCCGAGCCGCCGTTCTTCTTTACCAAACCGGCGGATGCTGTCGTCGACAGTGGGGCGCTGATCCCGTATCCGCCTGCGACGGGTGATCTGCACCACGAGGCAGAGCTTGTGGTGGCACTTGGGTCAGGCGGGGCCTTTCTGCCCGAGGATGCGGCGCTGTCGCTGGTCTGGGGCTATGCCGCGGGCAATGACCTGACACGGCGCGACATGCAGGCCGCGGCAAAGGCTGCGCGCCGCCCCTGGGACATGGCCAAAGGGTTTGACCGTTCGGCCATTGTCGGACCGATCAAGGCGTTCGATATCGGCGACGCGCCCAAGGGGCGGATCAGTTGCCATGTCGACGGCGACCTGCGCCAAGAGGCCGACTTGTCTGACATGATCTGGCCAGTGGCCGGGATCATCGCACATCTGAGCCGGATGGTGATCCTGCAGGCGGGCGATCTGATCTTTACCGGCACGCCTGCCGGCGTGGGCGCGATTGCAGCGGGGCAGACCTGCACGGTGGCGATTGACGGGCTGGAACCCGCGGTTGTGACGGTGCAATAACGCCCGCCCGCTGGCACCGATTTATTCGAAGAAATCGGTCCGGAATTTTCGAAAATTCCGGGGCCAGGCGTCACAAGCAGCGCCAGCCTCACCCCTTTGCGATCACCCAGTCCAGCAGCCGCGTCGGCAGCAAACGCCGCGCGATGTTCATCAGATAGGTCGGCGTCGTCACAAAATACCGCGCCTTGGGACGCGGCGCTTCGACCGCGTGGATCAGTTTGGCCGTCACGGCCGAGCTGGGCAGTTCAAACTTGTCCGGTCCTGATTTTTCATACAGCCGCCCCCGCAGTGCTGCATATTCGTCGCGCCGGGCGGAGTTCTCCCAATCGATCCACTTTTCGAAATGCGGGATCGCGTTTTCGCGGATGCGTGTGCCAATGGGGCCGGGTTCGATCAGGATCACCTCAACCCCCGTGCCAGCCATCTCGATCCGCATGACGTCTGTCAGACCCTCCATCGCGAATTTCGTCGCCACATAGGCCCCCCGCCATTTCATGCCCACAAGGCCCAGCACCGATGAACAGTTCACGATTCGCCCATGGCCCTGTTTGCGCATCACCGGGATGACCCGGCGGGCAAGGTCATGGTAGCCGAACAGGTTCACCTCGAAAATCTCGCGCAGCGCACCCCTTGGCAGGTCCTCGACGGCACCGGGGCAGGCATAGGCCCCATTGTTGAACACGGCGTCCAGTCGCCCCCCCGTCAGGCCAAGCGTTGTCTCGACTGCAGTAGCGATGCTTGCCTCGTCTGCATAATCGAGGCGAAAGCTTTCGAACCCTTCGGCCACCAGCCGGTCGCAGTCGCCCTGCTGGCGGCATGTTGCAAAGACCCGCCAGCCCCGTGCGCGCAGACCCCGCGCCGCGTCAAGGCCAATGCCCGAGGAACACCCGGTGATCAGAATGGATTTGCCGGTCATCTGCCTTGCCCCAATTGTTTTTTGCACAGCCTAGGGTGCAAAGCGGGCAGGTGCAAATGACAGTTGGGATAGCGGTCAGGGTGCCGTTGCAGAAAGGTATTCCATCGACATGAAACCTTCCAGACCATCGCCTTCGAGGCGGATCCGCGCCCACCCGGCATCATCGGTCGATACGATCGTGACGGCTTCGCCGCGTGTCAGTCTGGTCAGCACCGGATTCTGGGTTCCCGGCCCTTCGCGCACATTCACTGACCCCGCAGTCACATAGGCAAGGGCACTGTCGGACGCTGCCGCATCGGCTGTGGCTGTGGCAGGGGCTGTCGCCTCTGGCGCAAAGGTGGCCAGCGAGAACACAGGTTCCCCTGTTTCAACGGCAGGCGCATCGGGGCGATCGGTGGCAACCGTGACCGGCGCGCTGACCGGGGCCACTTCGGCGGGCGCAGCGTCGCTGGCAGCAAGCGGGGCCACCTCTGGCTGCGATTCAGGTGCAACCACGTCAACAGCGGCCACAGCGGGGGCGTTGGCCAGGCCGGGCCGCAGCTGGCCCCGATCCTCGCCCCCAATCAGCAGGACAACAAACATCGCTGCGCAAAGAACTGCGGTCAGCTTGAACATCACAAAAACCTCACCCCGGCATCTGGGCGGCGTTTTAGCACAGAACGCGGGTCTGCGCAGGGGAAAAAACACAAGGACGTGACTTTGCATGAAGCGATGCGCCAAAACCGGCTGGACCGCGGGCGCGCTGCCATCTACACCACATCCATGAGCGAAAGTGACGATACCCCCAATATCGAGGGCCTGATCGAGGCAGAGCCGCTGGCGCGCGCGATTGGCGAGCGGTATCTGACCTATGCCTTGTCGACGATCATGCACCGGGCCCTGCCCGATGCGCGCGATGGGTTGAAGCCGGTTCACCGGCGAATCCTTTACGCGATGCGCGAACTGCGGCTTTCGGCGACGGGGGGCTTTCGCAAATCGGCCAAGATCAGCGGCGATGTGATGGGCAACTATCACCCGCATGGTGACGCGGCGATTTATGATGCCATGGCGCGCTTGGCGCAGGATTTCAACGTGCGCTACCCGCTGGTGGACGGGCAGGGCAA
>JALOSO010000231.1 GCA_025458385.1 Paracoccaceae bacterium
CCGTGTCGGCCATGGGCGGCCTTTCCTGCGCTGACCGCCTAGCCTGACGGAATGCAAACGCATCGCGCCCTTGGCATGGCCCTTGTCATCACGTCTGTCATCGGCTGGAGCATGGCTGGCCTTTTCACCCGCCTTCTGGCGCTGGATGCCCCGACCATCCTGTTCTGGCGCGGCGTCTTTGGCGCCATCGGCACACTGGCCCTGATCCCGCTGCTGCCCGGCCCGCGCAACCTGCGCCTTGGCTTGCCGGGCCTTGGCTATGCCTTGGTCACCGCTGGTTCCATGCTCGCCTTTATCTCGGCCCTGCGCTTTACATCGGTCGCCCATGTCGCCGTCATCATTGCCCTTGTGCCGCTGTTTGCCGCCTTCCTCGCCTTGGCCATCTTTCGTGAAAAGCCCGGAACAACCGCCGTCATTGCCAGCCTTGTTGCGGCCGCCGGCGTGGCGCTGATGGTTGGCGCTGGCCGCGATGGCAACCTGATCGGCAACCTTCTTGCCGCCGCGGCCGCCGGGCTGATGGCTGGCATGATCCTGATCGCCCGCCGCGCCCCGCATATCCCTGCGCTTGCCGCCATGGCCCTTGCTTCTGCCATCAGCGCCCTTGCCACAGTCCCTTTTGCCACGCTTGGCGGCATCGGCCTGTCTGACCTTGCGCTTCTTGCCGCCTTTGCCGTCATCACGCAGGTCATCGGCTTTGGCCTGTTTGCCCTTGGCGCCCGCCATCTGCCTGCCACCGAGACCGCCCTCCTTACGACGCTGGAGGCCCCTTTCGCCATTGCCTGGGTCTGGGCCGTTCTCGGCACGGCCCCCGCCACCCCGACGCTGATCGGCGGCGCAATTGTCCTTGCAGCGGTGATCTTCTACCTGCGCCGCCCCGCGCCCCCGTGACAATCCCAACCCCTGCCCCTATAGAAGCCGCAAACCTGCAATGCTTTATGAGGCAGCCATGACCACCCTCGTTTTCGGCCACAAATCCCCTGATACCGATGCCACCATGTCCGCCATTGTCTGGGCCTGGTATCTGAAAAACCATCAGGGCGTCGATGCCGAACCCCGCCTGCTTGGCACCCCCAATACCGAGGCGGCCTTTGTGCTGAAGCACTGGGGTTTCGCCCAACCTGCCATCATTGCCGATGTGGATGCTGGCCAGCCGGTGGTCATTGTCGATACCAACAACCCCGCCGAACTGCCGCCTGCGATCAACGATGCCGATATCCGCGCCATCATTGACCATCACATGCTTGTCGGCGGCCTGAAAACCAAAGCCCCGATCAACGTCGTCATCCGCCCGCTCGCCTGTACGGCCACCGTCATGCACGATATCATGGGCGCAGACGTCGCCGCCCTGCCGCGTGAAATCAAGGGGGCCATGCTTTCCTGCATCATCTCTGACACGCTTGCCTTCCGCTCTCCCACCACCACGCCGCATGACAAGACCGTGGCCGAGAAACTCGCCGCCGATATTGGTGTGGCCATCCCGGAACTGGCCGATGCCATGTTTGCCGCGAAATCCGATGTTTCGGCGTTTTCGGACGCCGCGCTGCTGCGGATGGACAGCAAGGAATACAACGTCGCGGGCAAGGAACTGCGCGTGTCGGTGTTGGAGACCACCGCACCCAAGGTCGTTTTGGACCGCAAGGCCAGCCTGATGCAGTCGATGATTGGCGTCGCCAAGGAAGACGGGGCCGATCAGGTGTTGCTGTTCGTCGTGGATATCATCCGCGAAGAGGCCACGCTGCTGGTGCCGAATGACCTTGTGAAGCAGATGGCCGAGGCATCGTTCGGCGTGAAGGTGACAGGCGACACGGTTGTGCTGCCCGGCATCATGAGCCGCAAGAAACAGATCATCCCGGCCTTGAAGCTTTGATCTGAATTCAACATGAATTACCGTCCAGGGGCGCCCGCGACGGCGCCCCTTTTCGTTGGCCAAGGTCTCATGCGCTATTCCACCGTCATCTTCCTGACCCAGATCTTGTTCTGCGGCCTTGCTGTCGGGCTTTTGGGCGCACCGGGCTTTTTCGCCAGCCGCTTCGGGCTTGACCCCAGCGTCGGTGCCGAGGTGATGGCGCGGCGGGCCGGTGTGATCTTTGTGGCACTTGCGCTGTTGTTTCACGCCTTGCGGCGGGTGGAAGAGCCGGGGCTGCAACGGGCCGTCGCCCGGGCGGGGGTCGTCATGATGGGGGGCCTGATCGCGCTTGGGCTGATCGAATGGGCCGCTGGCCGGGTTGGGCCGGGCATCCTGTTCGCAGTCTTGCCCGAGGCCATCTATGCTGCACTTTATGCGCCGATTGCGCTGCGCAAGGGTTAAGGCCCTTCTCTTTCCGGTCTTGATCGGCCAAGAAGACCGAAAACAGGTGCCCTGATGACCCAGATCATTTCCTCGCTGTCCGACATTGCCGGGCGATATGACGCCGTCTTCTGTGACCTGTGGGGCTGCCTGCATAATGGCGTGGCCCCCTTTCCTGCGGCGGTCGCAGCCTTGCAGGCCTATCGTGCTGCAGGGGGGGTGGTGTTGCTGCTGACGAATTCCCCCCGGCCCAAATCCAGCGTGATGCGGCAGCTTGATACCATTGGCGTGCCGCGCGATTGCTATGATGAGGTGGTCAGTTCCGGCGACGCCGCCCAGCATGCCCTGGTGACGGGTGCCGTGGGGCGGCGGGTCTTTCACATCGGGGCGGCAAAGGATCAGGTTTTCTTTACCGATTTCGCCGAGGATCTGGCGATGATCGCTGCAAGTGAACCGCCGATTCAACAAGTGCCACTGGCCGAGGCCGAGGGGATCGTCTGCACGGGGCTGTTTGACGACCAGACCGAAACGCCGGATGATTACCGGGCGCAGTTTCTGCTGGCCAAGACACGCGGCCTGCCGATGCTGTGCGCAAACCCGGATCTTGTTGTCGACATGGGCGATAAGCGCATCTATTGCGCGGGTGCGCTGGCGCAGGCCTATGTCGCCATGGGCGGGCAGGCGCTTTACTTCGGCAAGCCACATCCCCCGATCTATGATCTTGCCCGGCGGCGGTTATCGGCCCTGATGGCGCGGGATGATGTGCCGGTGTTGTGCATTGGTGACGGCATCGCGACGGATGTGCAGGGTGGCCAGTCTGAGGGGTTGGATACGCTGTTTGTCACCGGCGGGCTGGCGGCTGACCAGTTCGGCCCCGATGTGGCCAACCCCGACGCAGACATGCTGGCCGACTGGCTGGATGAACGCATGCTGTCACCGGCCTTTGCGATTGGTTATCTGCGCTGATGGCGTGGTAATAAAAAACCGCAAAGCAGTATGATTTTAGAATAAGATTGCTTTGCGGTTGCAGCATGCTATTGTCTGCCGACGTCAGGAGACTCAGCCATGCTTGATAACGCCCCCCGCGGCACGATTTGCATCGAGGATATCGAAATCGGGATGACCCGGTCGTTGCGCAAGCTGGTCAGTGACCGCGACATCAGCCTTTTTGCCGAGGTCAGCACTGACCATAACCCTGTTCATCTTGACGAAGGCTATGCGCAGGACACGATCTTTCAGGGGCGTATCGCCCATGGGATGCTGACAGCCAGCCTGATTTCGGCGGTGATCGGCGAACAGTTGCCGGGCCATGGCACGGTCTATCTTGGCCAGTCGCTGAAGTTCATGGCACCGGTGCGCCCCGGCGATATGGTGGCCGCCCATGTGACGGTCACCGCAATCGACCATGCGCGCCGTCGTGTCACCCTTGAAACCCACTGCGCCGTGGGCGATACCGTGGTTTTGAAGGGTGAGGCGCTTGTGCTGGCGCCAAGCCGCAAGTTCGACTGACGGGTCTGCCCCGTCATCCCGGGGCCGCATGAAGATTTACCAACATTGGCAAGGGCTTGAACCAAAGGCGCGTGGCGCGTCCGTCGCCCTTGGCAATTTCGATGGCGTGCATCTGGGGCACAAATCTGTCATTGATCTGGCGCGTGGAGAGGCCCCCCTTGGCGTGGTCACGTTTGAGCCGCACCCGCGTGAATACCTGCGTCCGGATGCCCCCTTTCGCCTGATGAATGCCGAAGCGCGGGCGAACAGGCTGGCGGCCTTGGGCGTGCAGCACCTGTATGAACTGCCCTTTGATGCCGCACTTGCAGGCCTGACGCCACAGGCGTTCGTGGCCGAAGTGCTGTCACAGGGCCTTGGAATTTCCCGTGTCGTTGTCGGCGCGGATTTCTGCTTTGGCAAAGGCCGCGCGGGCACGGCAGCTGACCTGCAGCTGCTTGGCGCTGCAGCCGGGTTCCGCACCACCATCGCGCCACTGGTGCAGGTTGAGGGGGTAGAGATTTCCTCCACCGCCATCCGCACCGCCCTGTCCGAAGGCCGCCCGCGCGATGCCAAAGCCATGCTTGGCCATTGGCACCGGATCGAAGGGCCGGTGATCCATGGCGAGGCGCGTGGGCGTGAACTGGGCTATCCCACAGCGAACATGAGCGTGTCTGGCCTGCATTTGCCAAAGATGGGCGTTTATGCGGTGCTGGCGGATGTGCTGACGGGGCCGCAGAAGGGGCGCTACATGGGCGCGGCAAGCCTTGGCGTGCGGCCGATGTTCGGGGAGAACACGCCGAACCTTGAGACTTATCTGCTTGATTTCACAGGTGATCTGTATGGGCAGCACCTGAGCATCGCCTTTGTGGATTTTCTGCGCCCGGAACTGACATTCGACGGCCTGCCCGCGCTGATTGCGCAGATGCAGGCGGATTGCGACCGCGCGCGCAGCATTCTGGCGGCCCTGTGATGCACGAATTTTCGACGAAAATTCATGCCTCATGCAACCACGAATTTTCGTCGAAAATTCGGGGGCTGTGCATCTGATGCGGCCAAAGTTCTGGGAAACCGTCCCGCTGGCCAAGCTAACGCCGCAGGAATGGGAGGCGCTGTGCGACGGCTGCGGCAAGTGCTGCCTGAACAAGCT
>JALOSO010000232.1 GCA_025458385.1 Paracoccaceae bacterium
ATCGCCGTGGCTCGGATCAAATCCCTAATCTCAAGCCGGAGAGCGCCACGGGTTCGAGCGAACCACCGAGGGGGCGAGCAGCATCACCGCACGATCAAGACGCGCGTCCGACCGATGCTTGGGTTCAAGACGCAGGCCGCCCTGGCCGAAAAAGCGCGCGTGAACCGCGTGACCGTGTCCGAGACTGGTCGCAAGCAGGGCACGGTCAAGACCCTGCGGGCCTTGGCCAACGCGCTCCGGCGTAGGGCTGGATGATCTGGCTGAGTAAGGACCGGCCATCGCTGACGTTCAGCCATGACTGATGCTGCGCGGCGGCAACCCTGAAAGCTGCCTCTCGGACAGGGCGCCACGAAGTTCGCGTCAGCATGATTGGCCAAGGACAGCGCTGCCGTTGTGTTTGAGCGGCGTGATTGTGTTCCCATCCAAGTCAGCAACGCACCAGTCTCTTCTGACAGCACATCAACAGGGCTCTGTCACGTTGCCTGCGACGCGGTGCGCAAGCTGATGTGTGACCGCGCGCGCCTTGTCCGCGCCTCAGGCCAAAAGCAGCAAGACCGATGCCCCTGCCAGCAGCGTTGCAACGACCCGGTTGAAGATCTTTGACAGGCGCGGCGTGGCCAGCACATGGTGAACCTGCGCCGCCATCAGCATCATGGCCGCCAAAGTGCCCGCTGTCATGGCGACCGAGATCAGGATGATCGCGCTGACGGTGGGAAAATCGGTCAGGCCGGCAGGTGCCACCGACGGCAGCATCAGCAAGTAAAAGACGATGGTGTATGGGCTGCCGAGGCAGATGGCAGCGCCCGCCCCCGCCGAGGCCATCCACCCGCGCGTTGATGTGCCTGCCCGGGCGCCCAACACCGATGCGTTCCACATCTGCCAGGCCAGCCACAGCATGTAGGCCGCCCCCAGCAGCCGGAAGCCGGTCAGAAACTGGGCGTTGTCCTGCACCCAGACACCAAAGCCCAGAGCAATGATGGCGATGGGGATCAGTTGCCCGAGGCACACGCCGCTGCCAAAGGCGATGCAGCCGCCCCTGTCGCGGTTCATCGCGCGCGACAGCGCCACGGCAACCACCGGGCCGGGGGCGGCCTGCATCGCAATCACCGCTGTTGCAAACACCAGCATTGCAGACATTTCCATGAAATCCTCCTTCTGAAATACGTGTGGCCTGTGCGCGTCAGGCGCGGCCTTCTTTTGGATCATCGGGAATTGGGGGGGGGTCGCCCATCAGGCGATCACCCTATTCCTGCGCCCGAACGGCGCGGGAGTTCAGGTCAGCAAGAGTGAAACAGAGGCGGCCCCAAGCAAGACGGCCATCGCCCTGCCAAAAAGGGCATTCGCCGCACGCGACACGAGAACGCGCTGCAGACGGCTGGCAATCAGGATCATGGCGGCAAGCGAAGCCCCGACGGCAAGGAGGCTGGCAAGAAGGATCGAGACAAGCACGCCCGCCTCTCCCAGACCCTCAGGTGCTGCCGCAGGCAACAGCACAAGGTAGAAGACAAAGGTCGCCGGATTTCCAAGGCAAAGTGCTGCCCCGGCACTGACCGAAGCCAGAACGCCCCGGCGCGGCGACGCATTACCCGCAGCCCCCTTGTCGCTGTCGCGCCAGATCTGCCATGCCAGCCACAAAAGCCACGCGACCCCGGCCAGCTTCAGCATGGCCAGCCACTCCGGGCTGTTTTGCGCCCAGACCCCAAAGCCCAAGGCAATGGCCAGAATGGCGATCATGTCCCCCATGCACACACCTGCGGCAAAAGCCAGCGCCCCTTGCGCATCCCGCGAAAGGGTGCGGGTGACCACAATGGCCACCAGCGGGCCGGGCGCAGCCGTGACGGCCATCACGGCAAAGAAGAACGGCAACAGGGTTGAAAGTTCCATGAAAGCCTCCGGGCGGGTGTCATGCCCTGTGGCAGGGACCGCAGCCCATCTGATCCTTTCTGGCCTGTGACGGGCATCGGGCGATCACCTGATTTTGCCGTTCTGTCCGCAACAGCGGCCCGGGCAAGGGCGCGCGGGGCCGGGACCGACCCGCCGCCCATAGACATGCAGAATCTCGGATTTGGCGGGGCGCGATCAGCGCAGGCTGTCGGGGTCCAAGAGGCCCGCGCGCACGGCGGACAAAAGCAGGCTGGCCGTCGAATGCGCACCCAGCTTGCGCATGACATTGGTGCGATGGGTGTCAACAGTCTTGGCGCTGATCCCCAGCAATGCCGCGGCACTGATATTGCTGTGCCCGCGCGCAATGGCCTGCACAACCGCCAGTTCGCGGTCAGTCAACGCTGCTGTCTCGCCCGCCGCCGCGAGCATGCGACGGGCGCTGTCGCTGATCACCTTCTTGCCGTCGCGGACCTGACGCACGGCATCGACGACCTCGGCCTCGGACCCGTCCTTGAGCATCACGCCGTGAATGCCCGCTTCGACCAACTGGGCCAGCATCTGGGCCTGCATGCTGCCGGTCAGCATCAAGAATCGTGTCTCGGGCGCCCATCGCCGCGCTTCGAGCAACACTTCAAGACCGTTTGCGCCCGGCATGTTGTAGTCTAGGATCGCGATATCCGGCCGGTGTTTGCGAATTGCAGCGATGGCTTCGATGCCATTCGCGACCGTCTGCACCACCGTCAGGCCCTCGACCGAAGAAAGCGCCGATACAAGTCCTTGGGATACAAAGAGATGATCTTCGGCAATCACGACCCGCGTCTGCATGTAGTCAGGCTTCCTTCGATCCTTGCTGGCTGCCTTGCAACCGTGGTGGTGGTCGTTTTCTTCGCCCTCTGGCCTGTCCCGGGGCAGGCCCAGTCAGATCCCGAAGGGACGGGCCCGCTTGTGTCGTTGAACGGGCCGGTCGATTCGACAGAACTGGCACCCTTCATCGAATACATCATTGACCCCGATTGGGATATGACCGTCTCGGCGCTGTCAAATCCAGACCCCGGCCCTGCCGCGGGCGATTGGCAGGCCTTGCCTGAGGCGGGGGTGGATTTCGGCTATACCCCGGCGCGGATCTGGCTGCGGGTGGCAGTGGTCAATCAAACTGCGGCCACTGGCGACTGGCGGTTCTTTGTTCATGCAAATTTCTTCCCAACGCTGCAGATCTGGCAAGTCGGCGAAGACGGCGCGCCGGTTGCACTGCTGGACCTCGGCCGGGACAGCCCGTTCAGCGCCCGCCCCATTGCCGACCCGCAGCCCGTCGCGCCCTTTGCGCTGGCCCCGGGCCAATCGGCGACCCTGATCATGGCCTATTCCTCGCAAGGATCGTCACGCACGGCGATCTCGATCGAGACTGCTGAAAGCTATGCGGCCCTGTCTTCTGTCGCCATCGCCAAGACCTATACCTTCTACGGCATGTTTCTGGCGCTGCTCGCCGTGACAAGCATCGCGCTGGTTGTGTTGCGGCAGGTGCTGCATGCGGCATATGCGGCCTATGTCGGCGGCCTCGCCCTTTACATCGCGCATATTGACGGAACCACGTTTCAGCACATCTGGCCGTCCCATCCGGGCCTGAACAACATGGCCTCTGTGGTGCTGGGAACGGTGGTCATGGTCGCAGCCGCGCTCTTTGCAATCATCTATCTGCAAACCCGGCGTCACCACCCCCGCATGCACCGGGTTCTGATCGGTGCGATCGTCACGATCCTGGCCACTGTGTCGGTGCTCTGGGTCTATGACCCGCAATTGCTCAAACAGGTCATGGTGGTGTTTCTGCCGCTGAACGCGCTGGTCATCGTGACCGCCGCCATTGTCGCCGCATGGACCCGCTTTGACGAGGTCAAGTATTTCCTCTTCGCATGGCTGGCCGCGCTCAGCCCGGCGGTGCTGTTCATGGCACGCCATGTCTTCGCCTTTGAATCCGGGATCATCGCCACGTATGACGCGGTCCGCGCAGCGCTGGTGTTTGATGCCTATATGATGGGGTACGCCAGCCTTGATCAGCTGCGCCGTTCGCGCGAACGCGCACTGGCCGAAAGTCTGGCCATGGCCCGGCGCAACCTGATGCTGGGCGAGCGTCTGGCGGTGCTGGATCAAAGCTACGAAACCCTGTCCAATCAGGCGCGTCTGCGCGAAGAAGACGTCAAGGACGCCGTCCATGATCTGCGCCAGCCGATGCACGCGCTGCGCCTGTCGATGCGGCAGCGCTTTGTCGAAGGCAATACCAACAAGGACAGCAGCCAGTTCGAGGCAGCCCTTGCCTATATGGAACAGCTGGTGGCCGACCGGCTGGCTTCGACGCCAGAAGGCGTGCAAGCGGATGCTCCGGCACTGCTGGCCGAAGCCCGGCAGGCCAAGGAACCCGGTCTGCACGAGGTTCTGCGCGGCGTGACCGAAATGTTTGCCCCCGAGGCCAAGGCCAAGGGTTTGGCCCTGACGCTGCGGCTGGGGGCTGCGGATGGTCCGGTCGAGGCCTATCCGCTGATGCGCGCGATGGCCAATCTGGTGTCGAACGCGATCAAATACACCCGCAAGGGCCGCGTGCTGATCACGCTGCGCCGATCTGGCCCCGGTTGGCGCGTCGAAGTCCACGACACCGGCCCGGGTCTGGATAAGTCGCAGTTCTCCCAGGCACTGGAGCGCAACGCAAGGCTTGACCGTGACCGGCCAGAGGCCGAAGGCAGCGGCTTGGGCCTGGCGATCGTTCAGGACATCGTGACAACGCAAGGTTGGACGATGACACACTGCAACCGCCGGCGAACTGGCGCCAGCATCCTTCTTGAGGTCCCTGCAACCTCGATTTTCACCAGCCATCGCATCGGCACCTGAAGACCGACGTGCATCCGGGTCACCGACACGGCTTTGCGCCGTGGTGATTGTTGTGAGGTGGATGACCTTCCACGGGATTTTCCCTTCAGTTGCGACGAGAGTCCGCCCCAAGGAAGGGACGGATGATGAAGCGAAGGATCCGAAGCGAAGAGCAGATCATC